>JAKEHD010000721.1 GCA_022615215.1 Blastocatellia bacterium | reverse complement strand
TCGAAAATCAGCGCAGATTTCACGAGTCTACCACAACATATTGTGCTGACGATTCGGCCCCTCTACTAAATGAGCCGGTGAACGCTTACGAAATCTTTAAGCGAGGCTGCCGAGTTTGTTTGACCGGCTGGCACAAGAATCCGAAAGAGATGGCGGCAAGCAATCAACGTCGTCTGCGAAAATCTGGCGTCAATTACTTTCCGCTCACCGCCTTCGGCGGCGTCAGTGGTCCTTCGTCCATGGTCCGTTGTTGCGGTAGCGCGATGTCTTGATCGAAGAGCGACGGACAACGGACAACGGACAAATAAGGACGGGCTTGATCGTGGACCGGGCGCCTCGCCTCAAAAGGAAGACGAAGGGTATTACTCTATCTTTTTCCTCAAGCTCGCAGCACCTCGAATTTCTTTTCTATGAAGGGCGCTATTGCCTCATCCGTGGTTGCCGCATCCGTAATCAGGTAGTCAACACCCGACGGTGGCCAGATAAGCGATGTGCCGAGCGTGCCTATCTTGCGGTGGTCTGCCACGACTATGCGCTGGCGGGCCTGTTGCAGCAAGACGCGATGTATCGCCGCCTGGTCCGGGTAATTCGTCATCAGCCCGTGCTCGGAGTGTATGCCGTCTACTCCGATAAAAGCCTTGTCGAGGAACATCTCTCCGGCATTACGCTGCGCCACATCCCCGACCAGAGCGAACCAGGCCCCGCTTAAAAATCCCCCCGTCATACACACCTTTATATCGGCCAGGTGACTAAGTTCCATCGCGATATTGATGGCGTTCGTCAGCACGGTAATCCCCTTGCGATGACGAATGCTGCGCGCCATCTGTGTCGTGGTCGTGCCGGCACCTATCGCAATGATTTCACCGTCAACGACCAGGCTGGCCGCCATCAAACCGATCTGGCGTTTTTCGGCCGTGCATTTTTCTTCTTGCTCCTGAAAGGAAGAGACATGCCTGAAAGGTTCGTAAAGCATCGGCGCTACGGGAACTGCGCCTCCGTGATTACGCCGCAGCAAACCCTGTCTTTCGAGGTCGCTCAAATCGCGGCGAATCGTCGCCGATGAGACATTGAACTGCCTGGCCAGACCCTCGACCGAGACCTCTCCATTGCGCAATAGTTCCCGCAGAATCTGCTCCCAGCGATGCGATGCTACAGAACTTTCAACAGCCATTTCGTCCCCCGGTGAAGGTGATAGAGTTACAAGCAAGCCGGGCGCATCAGATTATATCTACAGCGAAAAGCGATTTACAACATCGATGCAGCGAATGAATACATTTATCGTCGGCCTGACACCCGCCAGTTACAAAAAGCCCCGATCGATACGGCGTCAGTGGTCTTTCGTCCGTGGTCCGGAGCGTAGCCGCTCATAAATTGCGACAGCGCGAAGTCTTGATGAAAGAGCAAAGGACGGAAGCGTACATAGGAGCGGCTACGCTCCGCTGCCGGACAACGGACAAGTCAGAAATCTATTTCGCAGAGAATTTATAGACCGTCGTGGTCATGTACTTCCGGCCCGGCTTCAGCAGAGTCGACGGGAAATCGGGCTTGTTGGGCGAATCCGGGAAATGCTGCGTCTCCAGACAGAAGCCGTATCGCCTCTGATAGACCTGCCCCCCCTTGCCCGTTATGCTGCCGTCGAGAAAGTTGCCCGTGTAAAACTGTATGCCCGGCTCGGTCGTGTAGACCTCCATCACACGCCCTGCCTTTGGTTCGCTGACCCTTGCCGCAAGTGAAAGTTTGCCGCCGCCGCTCTCAAGCGCCCAGTTATGGTCATAACCCTTGCCTAGGACCAGTTGCTCGTAGTCGTCATCTATCCTTGCGCCGATGGCCGTCGGCTGTGTGAAGTCCATTGGCGTCCCCTTTACGCTCCTGAGTTCGCCCGTAGGTATCAGCCCCGTATCGACGGGCGTGAACCTGCCGGCCTCAAGCATCAATTCATGATCAAGTATGCTGCCCTCGCCTGCCAGGTTGAAATAGGAATGATGAGTGAGGTTGACGACCGTATCTTTGTCTGTGGCGGCGGTGTAGTCTATCTTCAATTCGTTATCATCGGTCAGCGTGTAGACCACCGTGACCGACAGGTTCCCAGGATAGCCTTCCTCTCCGTCTTTGCTCACATAGTTGAGCGACAGGCCCGCGCCGTCTTTGTCATCGATCTCTTTAGCCTCCCACACGACTTTATCGAAGCCCTTGATGCCGCCGTGCAGATGGTTTTCGCCGTTGTTCTTTGCGAGCGTATACTCCTGACCGTTGAGAGAGAACCTGCCTTTGCCGATGCGGTTGCCGTAGCGGCCTATGATCGAGCCGAAGTAAGGGTTGTTCGTCATATAGCCGTCGAGATTATCGTGGCCGAGCACGACATCGGCCTTATGGCCGTTTCGGTCGGGAACTTTGAGAGATACAACGGTGCCGCCATAGTTTGTGATTTTCACTTCAACGCCGCCCGTATTGGTCAGGGTGTAAAGGTCGACTGCCTGGCCGTCCGAGGTCTTGCCGAAGGGTTGTTTTTCGATCTTGGGTTTGGCCTGATTCATATCTTTATTCGGGTCCGTATTCGAGCAGGAAATGCAGAGAAAACCGCATATTATAAAGAGAAAAAGTCTACTCAAATGTCTCGCCATCGCGTCCTCCAGTGTGATATTCGGTCTGATGCCCGCTGGCATGCACTTGCAAATCGGAAACCGACTCGCTCGGAAAGACTCTGACGCTCACAAGCGAGTCATCTTTATTTCTGTTCGGAGTTCCAGAATTCATAATGGGCGAATAGGTATTTATCTTAGCCTCGATCACAAGTCAAGCGGTTTTGCAGGGCGAGCTTCCATTCAGCGGGCCGGGTTTCAAGTTTAATCACGAATTCAAGGCCGTGATATACTTCTCTCCGAATAATGTGCAGAGAGATGGAGGCGCTCGGAAATCCACAACCGTAAGTTTCGGATCAAGCCGTATCAATGGAGGATCAAATTCATGGCTGTATCGCAAATCGAAAGGCGCGTTGCGGCGCTGGAAGCTGAAGTCGCTCAGATGAAAGAGCAATTGGAGAAAGCAATCCCCCAAAAGGGAGACTGGCTGGACGATATATATGGGGCTTTCGCCGATGATCCGCACTTCGAAGAAGCCATGCGGCTCGGTCGAGAATACCGCGAATCGTTGCGGCCCAAAGCGTCAGGGAAACCGGTTCGCAAAACAGCGAAGAAAGCGGTGAGAAAATCTGTGAAAGGTCGACGGCGCTAAGATGTATATCCTCGACACTGACCACCTCAGTCTGTTGGGGCGAGCCAGCAGCCACGAGGCGCAGCGGTTGCGCTTCCGTTTGGCTGGATTGAAACCGGAAGAGAGAATCACGACTATAATCACTTTCGAGGAACAGATGCGAGGTTGGATGTCACATCTGGCGCAAGCTCGTTCGCTCACCCGGCAAGTCGAAGCTTATAGGCAGCTCAAGGATTTCTTAGACCGTTATCTGAAGATCACTATACTTGAATTTGACGAAGCGGCAGCCGCCGAGTTCGAGCGGCTGCAACGTCTGCGCCTTCGCGTTGGAACGATGGATTTGAAGATCGCGGCCATCGCGATGGCTCACGATGCAACCGTGCTCACCCGAAATCTCAAGGACTTCAGCCGTGTGCCCGACTTGCTCGTCGAAGATTGGTCACTGTAACTCGTCATAAAGATTTCTTTCCTGTGTTCGCTGCCGGGCCGAATCTGCTCAGTGAATTCCTATTCGGCAGGCTGAGTTTCAAGTTTAATTATGAGCTCAAGGCTGTGATATACTTTTCTCCGAATAACGTTTGAAGAGATGGCGACGCGATGAAAAAAGTATGGGTATACAATGCGGATGAAGACGAAATAGAGCAGGATAGTTCCAACGATGGAGATCGAAAGATCAAGCCATCTCGTCGTCGCAACCCGGCTGCTCCCCGACTTCGAGAAAAGACCAGAAAACTCGCCTTGCGAGCCTTCGAGATCGCTTACGAAAGCCATCACGATAAAGGTTCCTGATGCCAACATACACCTTTGATACTTCTGTCATCATCGCTTACAAGGTGAGGGAGCTACCGCAAAGTTTTCTACTTTCAGCGGTAGTAATCGCAGAATTGACGGCCAGCGCGACAGATGAATCGAGGCGGAAGGTGTACGAAGCTCTCAGGCGTGAATTTGCCAAAGACAATGCATTGATCGTCCCTACGGAGGCCGATTGGCTGACAGCGAGCAGGGTGCTGTTTTGGCTTTCCCAAGAGCGTAAAAGAAAGCCGGAGGAAAAGCTCCCAGATTGGCAGCCGGGGCCAGTCAGCGCATGTTTTTCGATGCCTTGATCGCTGTGAATGCTCGGCGCGTCGGGGCAATAGTAGTGACTGATGACTGGGACGACTTCAAAGCAATTCAACGCTACTGTCGCGTGAAACTAAAACGCGGCTCCGAGTTCTTTGTCTGAACCTCCCTGCGCCTGCCTTCGAGATAATCAACCATCGAGGGACTTCCATATTTCCACAAATCATGTAGACGACTTGTGCTAGTTGATCTGGAAGCGTCCTCGTCATAGAGTGAAACGGTGTTTAGAGTACCGCCTTCAGGCGGAAGCAATCCGTCGCCCTCGCATTCCG
>JAKEHD010000720.1 GCA_022615215.1 Blastocatellia bacterium | reverse complement strand
TCTGGAAAAATTTTCATTTTGCCCCGCGCGCAGTATAATTGCTTTCTCGAAGGAAAGCGATAATGGATGAAGATACGATAATAATAGTTTCAGGGCTGCCGCGTTCGGGCACTTCTATGATGATGAGCATGCTCGTTGCAGGCGGATTAGAAGTCCTGACAGACGATATAAGAACGGCCGATGAAGACAATCCGAAAGGTTATTACGAGTTTGAAAAGGTGAAAGAACTCGCTCATGACAAATCCTGGATTGAGGACGCTCGCGGCAAGGTCGTTAAAATCATCTCCGCGCTGCTCAAACACCTGCCCGCCGAGCACGCTTACAAAGTGATTTTCATGCATAGAAATATGGAAGAGATACTGGCCTCACAGCGGCAGATGCTCATCAGAAGAGAGCAGCCCGCCGATACCGTAAGCGATGAGCGTATGGCCGAGATGTTCCGCAAGCATTTGAAAGATATCGAAGCCTGGCTCGCCGGGCAGCAGAATTTCGATGTACTCTATGTCAATTACAACGAAGTCCTCCGAGGGCCGGACGAGCATATCGAAAAGATAAACCGCTTCCTGGGAAATGGCCTTGATGTGAAGAGCATGGCCGGAGTCGTAGACCGCGCGCTTTATCGGCAAAAGAAATGATCGCGCATGCGCGGCAGCCCTTTTCAAACGACCGCCGCGCCGGGAGGATACACGAGACCGCTGCCTGCGATCTTCCAGACATTTTCGGCGCGAACTATCTCAAGTTCCATTATGTAGCCGGGCTTGATTAAAGAGGCCGACGCTTCAGGAAAGACTATAGGCCACACGCGCTCTTCCGAGATCAACTCTTCGGCTTCGATCAACCGGCCTTCCACACGCGCTATGCGAAAGTAGCCTTCGAGAGAGAGCGTATCGTGTTCACTGTGGCCGCCTTCTTCGAATGATGTTAGAAACTCAGGGAAGCTGAAAAGTCCGCCTCGCGCCGCGATATGCTCGGCGAGCGACTCTTTTATCTCGAATGCGAGCGGCAGGCTTTCTTTCAGTTCTTCGATGACCGGCAGGCATTCTGTTATCGCTTGAACACCCTCCCGCTCGTCTAGCCATTTAAAAAAATCGGAAAGCGCATAGAGAAAATTCCGCGCGGCGTTTGCTTCGCTTTGCGGCCGGCCCGGCGGTTGAGATTCCATCTGTTGAAGCCTGCTTGATTCTTCCACCCACCATCGCGCCACGAGATCGCGCACGCATTCGGGCGTGAGATGATCGAGCGATTTTGCGCCTGTGGCCGAAGAGTAAGATTTCAACGATTCAATCGCGCGCAGGTGAGCGCCGATATCTATGAAGCGGTTGCAGGAAGCGGCCTCTTGCTTCGCGTGTTCGATAAAAGCTTCTGCCGCTTCTCGAAGCGTCATCGTTTTTTCGCCGCCGCGCCCTTTCGCGCCTTGCCGCTCGATTTGGCTTTGGTCTTAGCGCCCGCTTTGGACTTGGCAGACTTTCCAGCGCCGCGCCCGCCGGTCGCTTTGGCAGCTTTAGCGCCCGTTTTGGACGAGGCGGTTTTCTTTGCGGTCTTTCTGCTCTTTGCAGAAGCGGTCTTTTTCTTTGCGGGAGTTTTGCCGGCGGCCTTGCTTTTAGCCTTTGCGGAAGAAGCGGCGCGCGCAGGTGCGGGGCTGCTGTTGCCGTTGAACAGATCCCACAGCCGCCGGTCGTCATCGAGATGGTCGAGGCCCTCGACAGGCTGTTTGTAATGGAGGACCACCGCGTAGAGGTGCTCTATGGAAAACTTTTTATCGCCCAGCAACGACCTGAAAACTTTTTCGATGCGCTCAGGGTATTGCTCGGCCACGCGCTCGAAGGCGACCGTAGGTATATCGGGATTCTTGATATAATTCCACACCAGTTCTCGCCATTCAGGCACATCACTGCTCAGGCGGTCGCTCTCGAATACGCGCTTGAAACGGTTGTAATCAGGCAGGACGACTATGCCGTCGAACTCATCGCAGAGAATGGTGACATCGCTCGCGCCGAAAGTCTGACCGGGAAGCTCAGGCATATCGAGCAATTGGAGTTCGACGCCGAGTTTGGTCTGAAACTTCTCGGCAAGCGTCTCGCCCGTCTCCTTGTCGCGGCGCTCGAAGAACATGTATTTCTGCAATCGCTCCAGGGTCGAATTCAGGTCTTCAGGCGAAACGGTCAACTCCTCACAGCCGAACAGTTCGCAAAAGGCCATGCATTGCTCCTGCTGGCCCTGCTCTATGGCTTCGGGGGAGCCTATCTCATCGAGCGCCCGTTGTATCTCAAGCATTTCGAGAGCCGCCTTCTTATCGGGGAGGATGAGTTGATGGCTGGCGAAGATGAATCTCTCGCCCAGAGGGAGCAGGCGCGTGGCTATGAATTGTCCGCGCTTGAAAGGAGATTCATTCAAATCGCTCACGGTGTTTACAGGAAAGAGGTCTCCCGTTTCGAGTTCGCGCAGCCGGAGCGAGTTTTTGCCGAGCGAGCGAATTTCGAAAATGCCGTTGAACGAGTCTTCCCACTCGATCAATATATTCTGATCTTCATCGCTCAGGTCCGGGTGCGCCTCAAGGAAGTGTTCGATAGCGCTGCCGCCGCTATCGTCCATCCATTCGAAAAGGAACCAATCGAGCACGCTCTCTTCTTCGCGCTCGCTCACGGGCTTCGACAGGCTGAAAGCCATCTGCTGATGCCATTCGTAAGCTTCCTTCAGTTGCCCCTTCGTAGCGAAGGCGGCAAGCTCGTGTTTTAGCCGCGCGGCCCGGCCGAGTTCGTTCGTCAAACGTGTTGATTGCGATGGTGAAGACATAATGTACTCCAGCTAAATCGAACCTTATGAGATTGGCACAGGGCATTCGGTCAGCCCCGTCAGGGGCGGTTGATCTGAGCACAAGCACATTCAGTGCTGGGAACTCAGGCCGTCTGTCAACCCTCGTCCCGTAGGGACGATCGAACCCGTGCCCGCACACTTGCTTTTCAGCCGTCCCTACGGGACTGACAATCCTGTTGCCTTATGCTCCCGGCACAGGAAGTGCCGGGCTATTGTCAGAGTGTCCCTACGGGACAAAGAAACTACTGTACCAATCTTTTGCGGCCTGATTCAGATCATTCAGAGATCAACGGCACTCAAAGATTCTATTATTTGATTTCGAAATGCGTCAATGAAGGAATTGAAATCATAGAGACAAACATTCGGAGGGAAAGGCGACACGTTCGCTCGCCTATCGCTTCCCTTCCCCCGGTTTTGTCTGTTCGATCTGCTTTATGGCTTCGAGCGCGGCGCGGCTGAGGTAAGGGTTCTCATCCCTCTCGGCGCGACTGAGCGCGGGCAGGGCCGCGCGGTCGCCTATCAGCCCGAGAGCGACGGCCGCTTCTTGTTTGACTTCGAGGCTCTTATCCGCATCGAGCAGCTTGATGAGCAGCGGAGTTGCAGCGCGGGCGGCGCTGCGGTTTATGCCGAGCGCGCGGGCGGCATAAGCTCGAACGAAATCGGATTTGTCGCCGAGCGAACTGATGAGCGGCTCTATGGCCGAGGGGTTCGCGTATTCGCCGAGAGCGGCCGCTGCCGCGCCTCTGACCTCCTCCTTCTTGTCCTTGAGGGCTTCGATCAATCCGGCTGTCGCTACGGGTCCGCCCAAACGGCCGAGCGCATAAGCGGCAGCCTTTCTCACGAAGACATCTTTGTCTCGCGCGAGGAGAGCGGCTGCCGAAGGGGCGTAAGTCGAATCGCCCGTGTAACCGAGACCGGCTATGGCGGCCGCGCGGACCAGCGGCGAAGAATCATCCAAAGCGGTCGCAAGCACAGACGCTGCGGCGGGAGTGGCAATCGTAGCAAGGGTTAAAACCGCATTGCGCCGTTCTTCTTCGTCAGAAGACGCAAGAGCGGCTTTCAGGCGGGCGATCTCTTGGGAATTATTCCGATCTGTTTGTAGCGGATTTATTAATCGAGAGGAATTGATGCATAATGCCCGACCCGGCACGCCTGAACAGACGGCCAGAAAAAAGAGTATTACGATGAGCGGTTCTTTTCTATATCGCGGCCTCGCTTGCAACGATGTCTTCCCTCTATGGCAGGTTAGAATGACCTTCTTGGAATGGCGAACATCGTTGCGCGATTATCTGCCCTGCGCCTCACGCGGTCCCATTCGGCGACGCCTCGCGCGCGCTGGTTTTCCGGCGCGTCAGCCAGAAGATTCACAAGCTCATCGTCGAAGAGGTCAGGGTCGCTGGCCTGCCGGCGCAGAGACTCCATGATGGTTATATAGTCGAGGACTTCCGCGATTTCCGCGTCGGTCAGTGTTTCGGCTTTACGTTTGAGCATCTGGCGCTTGGTCATTGTTTCTCCCATCGTCCACCTGCTACCTTTTTTGTACACAAATGTACAAAAAAGTTCCTGCTTCACAGTCTCCGGCTTG
>JAKEHD010000719.1 GCA_022615215.1 Blastocatellia bacterium | reverse complement strand
TTGTATACTCTGCGCGGCATGGATTGAAACTTTTCATCAAGATTGCGAGTGAGCGACTGCGCCCGATGTCCGAGCGTGTTGCCAGCTTGTCGATGGCTTGCAGCTTTACGGCTAGTGGGGTCCAACGACAATCTGGCAGATTGTCGGACATTTTCTTAGGAGCAAATCTATTGATTCCGTGCTCTCTGGAAAAGTCTCATTTTACCCCGCGCACAGTATATTCCCAGACTATAAAGATGGGAGAATCCTAGCCGATGTAGTTCGCCTCGATAAGGATCACACCGAAGGACTCGAACCCGGCGTGACGGAACATCTCGTGAAACTGATCGTACCAGCGAAGGATAGCAAGATCCAAAAGAATTACAATAGTCAAAAGGAGAAGACTGTGAAGTCACGATTGCTAACTACCATTGCATCGCTTTGTTTGTGCTTCTCAGCCGTGTCCGTCACGAGGTCTGCCAACATGGGCGCTTCGACTTACGACTGGCCTCAGTGGCGAGGTCCGCAACGTAACGGGATCTCACAGGAGAGCGGTCTCCTTAAACAATGGCCGGCTGAGGGACCGAAACTGCTCTGGCAAGTCGACGACATAGGGGACGGCTATTCGACGCCGGCGGTCGTCGGAACGCGGATATACCTGATGAGCACCCGCGGAATGGAGAATGAGTTTGTTCAGGCTCTCTCAACTCAGGATGGAAAACCTGTATGGACAACGCGCGTCGGCAACGTAGGCAACCCTCAGGACTTCCTTTATGCGAAGGCCCGGTCCACGCCGACCGTCGACGGAGATTTCATCTACGCGCTGGGCTCGGACGGTGACCTCGCCTGCCTCGAAACCCGCAGCGGCAAGATTCGATGGCAGAAGAGCATCCGTAAAGAGTTCGGCGGCAAGCCGGGCGTATGGGCTTATGCAGAGTCTCCGTTGGTTGATGGTGACGTCGTTTTGGTAACCCCCGGCGGCGAGCAGGCCACGATAGTGGCTTTGAACAAAAAAACCGGCGCGGTCATCTGGAAATCGGCGGTGCCGGGTGGCGACCCCTCGGGTTATGCATCGGCGATCGTCGTTCAAGCGGGCGGCCGAAAACAATACGTGCAGTTTTTGAGCAAGGGCATAGTCGGAGTCGATGCGAAGACGGGACAGTTCCTCTGGCGCTACAAGGAGCCGGTCAAGGGTATGGCACAAATGGTGACTCCGGTTGCTCGTGACGAGTATGTGTACGGCGGGGCCAATGGCGTCGGAGGCGGACTCGTCCGTTTAAAGTCGGAGCGCGACGGAGTCGCCGCAGAGCAGGTCTACTTCGAGCGCGGACTTCCGAACAGCATAGGCGGATCGGTGCTGGTTGGTGACTATCTTTACGGCACGGCCGCGGAGGGGCTGGTCGCGGTTGAGTTCACTACGGGGAAGGTGAAATGGCAGGCCGAGAGTATCGGCAGGGGTTCGGTAGCCTACGCCGATGGGCTTTTATATCTTCACGGCGAGAATGGAGATGTCGCGTTGGTGGAGGCTACCCCTGAAGGCTATCGCGAAAAGGGCCGGTTCACTCCGGCGGCTCAGCCTAAGCGTAAACGCCTGGGGCCGTATCCGGAGAAGGCGTGGACGTATCCGGTGATTGCTAATGGGAGGCTTTACATTCGCGATATCGGGACATTATGGGCCTACGACATCAAGGCGAGCCGTTAGCTACTTATACGGGTTGGAATCGAACCTCGCTGCCGGGTCTGGTCGAAGGTCGCCGCATCTCCTGAGAAACGTATTCGCCGAGGAGCAGCATCGCCGCGAGATTGTGTGGAGTATACGTCCATCACGTCTTCAAAAAGCGGAGTGAGTGAAATGAAACAGAATGATTCTTTTGTCTCATCGGAATGCAGCGGGCCTGTGTTTTTTAAGAATCGATGAGGATGCCTGGGAAAGATTTCTTACTGTAACGTTGCATCGAGATATTTGCGAAGGTGTTGAGGAATCTGTCCGAAATCAATTGTTCTGGACGAAAGTAACATAGGCCCAAATTAAAAGCCGCGCCAATCTGGCTGCACACTCAAGGTTGACCATAATTCTGCCAGCAAAAAAGTTGACGACACTCAAACAGGGAGACCCGGCATATCGATATATTCCCGGCAAGGTTTCACCCTTCCGGCATTCTACTTATGCGCTTCGCTGACACGTGCAGAGATTTTAAGGATAACGCGATTCGAGATTGCGAGCGCAGTTTCAATGCCTGCTGAGATCATCAATCAATGGAACAGGCGAAGCCGACAAGCGTCTAATCGATCAGCGAAAACCTGAGCGCCGCAGTCTTTCGAAAAGGAGTGTATTTATCATGAAAAAGCTAACACTGTGCCTCATCGTCGCGCTTTTCACCTTCGGAATCGGCATCAGTATCACCCAGGCGTGGGCTGCTCATTCGCGCGCCCCGGTTCCGCCGATCAAGGGTCAGACGCCATCGAACCAGATTCAGCACCTGACATCCGACAAGGCTATGCTTGAAATGGTCTTCGTGCTCGACACGACAGGCTCGATGGGCGGCCTGATCGAAGGAGCGAAGCAGCGCATCTGGGGCATCGTCAACGAAGTGATGCAATCGTCTTCTCGCCCCTCTGTTCGCATAGGTCTTGTGGCTTACAGAGATCGGGGCGATGAGTATGTCACGAAAGTCTTGCCCCTGACGAACGACCTCGATCATGTCTACACGACGCTGATGGGTTACGTCGCTCAGGGTGGAGGCGATACGCCTGAGAACGTGCGGCGCGCGATCAGTGAGGCGGTGCGCGATGCGGGATGGTCCGCGCGCGGGCCAGGACTGGCGCAAATCGTCTTTCTCGTCGGAGATGCGCCGCCGCACGATGATTATGAGGATGAGCCGGATACGATTGCGACCACGCGCGAGGCCGTCGAGGCCGGCATGATCGTCAACACCATTCAATGCGGCAATCTGCCCGGCACTCAACCGGCCTGGCAAGCGATCGCTCAAAATGGCGAGGGGCAGTATTTCGCCATAGCTCAGGATGGAGGCGTGCAGGCCATTTCGACTCCCTACGACAGAGCGCTGTCGGAGTTGGGCGCAAAACTCGGCTCGACCTTCGTGGCTTATGGCGGAGGCGGCGGAAAGGCAGGCGCTCGCTATCGCACAGAGTCGCACTCAAGACAAGTGGCTATGGAAACCACCGTCGCTGAGAGCGCACCGACTGTCGCAGCAGCGGACCGCGCCGTAAACAAAGCTGTGAACATGGAAGCTTACGCAGGCGACCTGATGACAGGCATTGAAAACGGCTCAGTGAAACTCGACGCCGTGAAGGATGAAGACCTGCCCGATGATTTGAAGAAGATGGACCCGGCGGCGAGGAAGAAAGAGATTGAAAAACGGCTCGCCGAACGCACGAAGCTGCGCGAAGAGATTCTCAAGCTCTCGAAACAGCGCGACGAATTCATAGCAGCCGAGCGAAAGAAGCAAACAGGCACCCGAAACAGCTTTGACGCGGCGGTCGCAGCCGCCCTCAAAGAACAATTGACCCGCAAAGGCATCAAGTGGTGAATTCAGCCATCAGCCATCAGCTATCAGCTATCAGCTAATGGTTCCGAACCACTGATTGCACAGATTTCTCAGATAAATTCTTCAGCTATCTGTGTTATCTGTGGTTGAATATACTACGCGCGGCAGCAAATCAGTTTTGAGTAGAGATACCATCGGCTTCCGCCCGCTGTGAGTCTCAA
>JAKEHD010000718.1 GCA_022615215.1 Blastocatellia bacterium | reverse complement strand
TCAGAGTGAATTGATTTCGAATGAGGAGATTCTTTCAGCGTTACAGAGCGAAATCAGACCAGCGCGAGTGAAGTGCGCCCTGCTCGCGCTCGAAGTGCTTCGCTCAGGCGTAGAGATTTACAAACAGCGTCGCCCTTCTTGCTTATGAGCCAACGACATGCCATAATCCGGCTCGGAATTAACAGAGGAGGGAAATAGGTTGAAGTGTGAGCAGGTATTCCCCCTAGAAAGTAAAAGAATTATTTCGATTTGCGGAGAAAGAGGATGCGACCGGCATCAGTTATAGACTTATTTTGTGGAATCGGAGGATTGACGCATGGATTCGTCAAAGAGGGTTTCAACGTCGTCGCGGGAATAGACGATGATGAGACCTGTAGGTATGCATATCAGAAAAACAATAGAGCCGTTTTCATCAAAAAAGACATAGAGCAGGTGACCAGTGATGAAATCATACGACTCTATCCAGAAGGACATTTGAAAATTTTAGTCGGTTGTGCGCCATGCCAACCCTTTTCCCGTTATACGCTCCGCAAAGGTGAAGATGAAAAGTGGAAACTGCTCCGTTCCTTCGCTAGTTTGATAAAGGATGTACAGGCTGAGATCGTCTCCATGGAGAACGTTCCGGAGTTGGAAAGCCATCAGGTTTACGATGAGTTCAAAGCGGTGTTGGAAGAGGAGCAGTATTTCGTCAGTTCATATATGGTTTATTGCCCTGATTATGGCGTTCCCCAAACACGTAAGCGACTCGTTTTGTTCGCCTCCAAATATAATGCGATCACCATCATCAAGCCAACGCACCCTCCTGAAAAATACCGGACGGTTCGAGACGTTATAGGGCATCTGGAGCCAATAGAAGCAGGTCAGGTAAGTGCCAGAGATTCGCTTCATAGAGCGAGAAAACTGTCCGACCTGAACCTGAAGCGAATCAAGAGCACACCGCCCGGCGGTAGCTGGCGGGATTGGGATGAAGATTTGGTACTCGATTGTCATAAAGCGGAAACGGGATGGACCTATCCGAGCGTTTACGGTCGCATGAAATGGGACGAACCTGCTCCGACGATGACCACGCATTGTGGGGGCCTCGGCAATGGTAGGTTCGGACATCCAGAACAGCATCGAGCGATTTCGATGAGAGAAGCCGCTCTGTTCCAAACCTTCCCTAAGAGTTACGAGTTCATCGAACTGGGTGTCGGAGTTGCGAATAAAACACTATCGAGACAGATCGGCAACGCAGTCCCTGTTCGACTCGGAGTCATAATCGCGAGAAGTATAAAGAGGCATTTGGAGAAACATCGTGAGAACTAAGAGCGATCCTGGCAATGTCTCTCGGGAAAACGATCAAAATGAAGAGGCCACCTCGCCTTACGAGTTGACGATAGATCTTCAGGTATTGAAGCATCTCGGCATAGGCTTATACAGTAACGTACCGGCAGTAGTCTCAGAGATGGTGGCAAACGCCTATGATGCCGACGCAACGAAAGTGGAGATTACTATAAAAGATGAAGAAATAGTGATTGAGGACGATGGCTCGAGGATGAACGTCGACGATGCGAATAAGAAATTCCTCACAGTCGGTTACGATAAAAGGAATTTAGAAGAACCTGTGACTCCGAAGTATCGGCGCAAGCCGATGGGACGCAAAGGAATCGGTAAGCTATCGGCTTTCGCCATCGCCGGAGAGGTGGAAGTTCGATCCATCAAAACCGATCTAAAAACTGGAGAAGAGCTTGGAAGAGCCGCGTTCATCATGGATGTTGCTAAAATAGAAGAAAAAGCGAAAGATAAGAAACTTTATCATCCTAAGTCCCTTGATGATTCTGATACCGATATCACCAAAGGCACCCGCATCGCTCTACGAGGATTGAAAAGAACGCGTAACATCAAGGCAGACTACGTTCGCGTCAATCTGGCAAGGAGGTTTTCGGTTTTCGGGAAAAAGTTTCGAGTCTACATAAACGGAAACGAAGTAACCCCAGCCGACAGGCAGTACTGGGACAAGCTGCAATTCGTATGGGGACTTGGAAACAGCGCGTCCTACGAAAGAGCCAGAAAGGGTAAGAAAGTTCGAAAGAGTGAAGTATTGCCCAAAGTCCTGACCATACCAGGGCAAGCTGACGAAACGGTCAGTGGTTGGATTGGCACGGTCCATTTTCCGAAGGAGTTGAAAGACGGCTATATCGACAACAACGGTATAGTCGTAATGGCTCGCGGCAAACTTGTGCATGAGAACCTGTTACCATTCGCGCGAACTTCGCGTATATTTGCGGAGTACGTGGTCGGCGAGATCAACGCTGATTGGTTGGACGAAGATTTAGAAGAGGATATAGCAACAAGCGGTCGTCAAAGTTTGAAAGAGGACGACCCTCGATTCTCAGCCCTACAAAACTATGCGAAAGAGCGATTGGAGCAAGTAGCCGATAAGTGGACCGATTGGAGAAAAGAAGTAGGAGTCAAGGATGTGGTCAAGAGGCATCCAGTGTTGCAAAAATGGCTAGACGAAATGACGCCTGACAACCGTAAGCGCGCTGAGAAACTCATCTCCACGATTGAAGGAATGCCCATTGCAGGTGAAGATGACAAGAAAGTGCTTCTCCAGCATGGCATTATGGCGTTTGAGACACTCGCGCTCAAGGGAAACCTGGATGCATTGAGTGAAATGACGCAACATGGCCCTGAGGGATTGAAGGGTATTTTCAAGAGCGTGGAAGATTTGGAAGCTGCGCATTATTCACAAATCGTCAAAGCTCGGCTGGGAGTGCTGGAAGCCCTTGAGAAAGGAGTCGATCAAAAAGAACATGAGAAAGTCTTGCAAGAACATATCTATAAGAATCCATGGCTTATAGATGCTTCATGGGAAAGGGCTACGGAAGATGCCAGATTTGAAAAGAGATTCGTCACCCAGTCGCAATCTGCTAAATTCAGACTGAGTCGTGATCAAGCCTTATCACGATATGATATTAAATTCCTGTCCATATCGGGCAAAGTGCTGATACTGGAATTGAAAAAGAGTGATCGTTTATTGACTATAAGAGATATATTAGATCAAGGCACGAAGTATAGCGATCTCGCAGAATTGGCTCTCAGAGATGAGAGCCCCGAAGAAATTCCTTATTACGAAATCATCTTCCTTTTAGGAAGACTACCAGTTGATTATGTTAATGCCCAACGTCGCTATGAAGACACTTTGCGCCCCCAGCACATACGCATCATGACTTATGAACAACTTATAAAACATGCACGACAAAGCTACAGGGATTATTTGGAGCGACGAGCGGTGATCGAACGTATCCAAAAAATGGTTGATAATCTGTGATGCCATAATTCGCAACGCATCCACCTATGTTGTCCGAAACGTGTCAAATCTATGCCTGACCATCTCACACCTGAGCAACGATTCCGCGCTATGTCCCGTGTGAAGCTGAAAGATGGAAGTCTCGAAATGATCGTTCGCTCCGAATTGCATCGGAGAGGATACAGATTCAGGAAACATGTCAAAGCTCTGCCGGGCAGCCCTGATGCTGTATTTCCCAAAGAGAAAATAGCCATATTCATAGATGGCGATTTCTGGCACGGATACCACTTCCCCCGATGGGAGCACAAGCTAAAGGATTTTTGGAAGGAAAAAATCGAGCAAAACCGTCAGCGTGATCAGAAAAATTTTAGAAAGCTGCGCAAAATGGGGTGGCATGTGATTCGAATATGGGAGCACGAAGTCAAGAATGACATTGAGTCTTGTATTCACAGGATCATATCGGCAATCGAAGCGGCTCGTGGCAATTGAATCTCTGCATTCGATTCGAGTAGTTTCGCCCTACCGAAGAACCGCGATTCACTCAGCCTTCTTTCCGAACAAGCGCCGAACCGCGCGCGCTATGATGGCCCACAATGCCCGAAATGCGAGCGGCGCGGCGCTCACGGGTTTCGATTCGGGTGCAGGCGCTTTTTCTTCAGGTTGAGCGTCAGCCGCTCCGGGTTCGTCAGCGGCTTCGGCATCCTCGACTTCGAGATGCTGCTTTACGCAGGCCGAGAATTGCCGGAACAATTGGCGCGATACCTCTTCGATCATGCCGCGGCCGAACTGGACTATTTTGCCGACGATATCTACTTCGGCCTCTACGACGACCTGCGAGCCTCCGCCCTCAAGCGGCGTTATTTTACTGAGCATAGTCATCTTCGCAGACCCGGCCCCGCCCGATTCGCGCCCTTCTCCCACAAGCCGCACCTGATGAGCCTCTTCGTCCATTTCGGTAAATTTGACGGTGCCTTTGTAAGACATCTGGACGGGACCGACCTTAACCTTGACCGCGCCGAGGAATGTATCTTCGCCCTGCGATCCCAACAACTCGGCTCCGGGTATGCAGACCGCCACTCTGGCAGGATCGATCAGGTATTCCCACACTCGTTTGACCGGTGCTTGCACATCGAATTTCTCTTCAATCTTGAACGCCATTCACGACCTCCCCATAGCACTTGCACTTTCGATCACCTGATGACCAGATGAGTATACACGCGCCGGGTCAGATTTTCATTGGAGAATTTCGGATATATCAAACCTGATGCCCGGTGTTACTGAATCTCCACACTTCTGCTTATCTGCGGAGGTTTCGTAACACCTTGACGGGCCGTGTCAAGAAGTGATTGAAAGAGGATCCCTGAGCAAGAGCCGGTTGGAGCACAAGAGTAATAACTGCGGCGACCCGTAGATTGCCACAGTGTTACTACTCGTCATCGCCGATTATCAGGTGCCAGGAATATGGTCCGAAATGCTGACTGAATGGAGGGCCGGACGGAGCAAGAGCAACCGCACGGCAAAAATCTTCGTTCGTATGAACGACCGACACAAAACGAACCTGGGGCGGAAGCAATGACCTCCGGGGCGAGACCCGCACGCCGGAGGAAGTCAACTCTTTGCTTTTCGCTTCCTACTGAATGAATCTTCTTTGAGAGGCTATATGCTAACCGATTCGACCCGGACCCAAGATAACGGCGCTGTAGGCGACCGCCACTTTCATCCCCCTGTTCGCATACGAATGCTTTTGATCGCCGCGAAACACCACCACATCGCCGGCGGAGAGTTCGTATTTCTCCCCGGAGACGATAAGTTCTACCTGCCCGGACTCACAGGCCAGATACTCCCTTGTTCCCATAAGGTGAGGGGTTCCGGTCATCTGTGAATCGGGCGGTAATTCCATCCGGTCGAGTTCGAGCCCCTGAAGATGGTCCGGCAAGAGTTTCCGGATCAGAACGCCCCCGCGCCGCTGTTTGGGTATTGCATCGGCAGGATAAAACTTTGCCAGGGCTTTCGGCGGGCTGATCAACTCCTCCACCGGAACCTGAAGGGCGGCTGCGACCTTTGTGAGCACCGACACCGTAGGGTTGGCTGTGCCCGACTCAAGGTTTGACCATGTGGGCCTGGGAACCCCCGATAGCCTTGAGAGCTGCTCCTGGCTCAGGTTCCGACTTTGACGCAACTGCCTGATGTTTTGAGCGATGTAGCCCGATATCGCATCTTTCATACTATCCTATTAACATTCCGATAATATATTGTCAATTGCGATGACTTATAAGCAGGCGATACGTATGATAGTGGTGTGATAACAAGGAGGTGATTCGTCATGCTTGACTTCAACGGGAAATCGGTCCTCATCACAGGCGGGAGCCGGGGCCTGGGACATGCCCTGGCGCTCAGCCTCTCCTCAAGGGGCGCGAAAGTGGTTCTCGTCGCTCGTGAGAAATCGAATCTCGACGAGGCCGTAAACGTCATAAGAGAGAATGGAGGCATTGCATTCGGAATCGCGGCCGATGTCGGCGAAAAGGAAAGTATTTATCCGATAGCAGGTCAGGCGGCGGCTCTGGCCGGGCCTGTTGACATACTTATCAACAACGCCAGCACCCTCGGACCTGTGCCTTTGAGGCTCCTTGCCGATACGGATTGCGAAGATTTTGAACGCGCTCTTCAGGTGAACACCATAGGCCCGTTTCGGCTCATAAAGGCTGTGGTCGGTTCCATGGTCCTGAGACAAACAGGGGTGGTCGTCAACATTTCTTCAGACGCGGCAGTCGAAGCCTACCCGTCATGGGGCGTCTACAGCGCTTCGAAAGCCGCCCTGGATCACCTGACTCGAATAGCGGCGCTGGAGTTCGCAGGCACGGGCATTCGATTCTTCAGCGTCGATCCGGGAGAGATGGACACCGCGATGCATGCAGAGGCTATGCCCGATGCCGAGCGCGGGAGTTTGCTCCCTCCCGTCGCAGTCGCCGAAAAAATCACTTCGATAATCCAATACTCCGGCCTGATCGAAAGTGGGGCGAGGCTTGTGGCCTCAGACTGGAAGGTGCCTTATGAAAGCAGCGCGCGCTCCCCGCAGGGATAAAAGGAAGGTAAGACTGCTCGTCGTCAGTGAAGGCGAAATTCGTGACAGCTCGATTGAGTTTCTGCCGGACCACATCGGGGCGGGAGACCTGCTCGTGGTCAATGATGCGGCGACGCTGCCGGCCTCGCTTTACGGGCGGGATGGCATTGGCAACCGGCTGGAAGTCCGTCTGAGGGCGCAGTTGGACGACCGCGTCTGGCAGGCCGTTGTTTTCGGTGCCGGGGACTGGCATACCCCGACCGAGGAGAGGCCGTCTCCGCCCCGTTTCAAGGAAGGCGATGATGTTATTTTCTCAGGAGACTTCAGGGCCAGAGTGCTTGGAGAAAACGAGTTGTCAGCAAGGCTGCTCGATTTGGAGTTCAACCTGTCGGGCGCAGAACTCTGGCGGAGCATTTACCTGCACGGGAAGCCGGTTCAATACTCCTACATGGATGAGGATATGAAACTCTGGGCGGTTCAAAATGTCTACAGCAGCCGCCCCTGGGCGGTCGAGATGGCGAGCGCGGGACATGCGCTCGACTGGCGACTCTTGCTGAAGCTGATGAAAAAAGGGGTTCGAATAGTCTCGCTCACACACGGCGCGGGGTTGTCTTCGACGGGCGATGCGGATGTTGACCGGGCGTTGCCGCTGGCTGAAAGATTCGAGATTCCACAGGCTACGATGGAGGCCGTCAGGCTGACAAGGGCCGAAGGCAGTCGTGTCATTGCGGTCGGCACCTCTGTTGTGCGCGCCCTCGAAAGCGCGAGCCTCAGGCTTTCGGGCTTCACCGACATGAAGATCGATCCCGGTTATAAACTTCAGTTCGTTGACGGCCTCCTCACAGGTACACATGAGATGTCGGAAAGCCATTATCAACTGCTGGGAGCCTTCTTGCCTGAATCCCTCTTATTGAGAATCAGTAATCATCTCGCGGAAGAAGACTATCTCACGCATGAGTTCGGCGACTCATGTCTCCTTATGGCCGGCAGCGAATCGCTCGAACACGCCGGGCTGATTACCAAGAAGAAAGAGGGGCAGACCGCATCTATCTCGCTCAATCGGCAGTTGCTGTCGGATTGCCTCAAGGACGTGGTTGATTGAGATGCCTGGTGAGATACTTCTCATGCTCCAAAAGTTTCTTTCGCGCGGCGAGCCATTCGTCTCGCGAGGCGATTTTCGGATGTACGATTGCGCTCATACTGTTTTCTGCTACCTTTTTTGTACACAAATGTACACAAAAGTTCCTGCTTCATCGTCTCCGGCTTGCTCAATCCCGAAAGACTGAGTAGTGGTCAGAAACTCCACAGGCGTTTGGTCGACGTAGCCACTACCGACCAGAAGGCTCAACCCTTCCATTTCCAAATTCTTTGCTGCATTGTAATCCCTATCGTGTGTTGTCTGGCAATTCGGGCATGTCCAAATTCTATCTGACAAATCCAATTCCTTATTCACATGCAGGCAGACATGACAACGCTTACTTGAAGGAAAGAACCTGTCTACTCTCTGAATGACATTTCCAAACTCTTCTGATTTGTACTCAAGCTGCTCTACAGCGATTCCTATCCCTGCATTTGCGAACGACTTTGCCAACCAAGTTCTCATCAACCCTTTCAAGCATAAATCTTCTATGCAGATTATCTTGTATTGCTTGATAATCCCTATTGTTTCTTTATGCAGAAAGTCCCTTCGTTGATTTGCTATTCGTTCATGCTGGCGAGCAACCTTCTTCTTCCACTTCTGATAGTTCTTACTCTGCTTCACCTTTCGAGCTAATCCTCGTTGTAGTAACTTCAGCTTTCTCTCAGACTTGCGAAAGTGATCTTGGGTTTCGATCACTTCCCCATTCGAGAGGGTTGCAAACCTCGTCAGCCCGAAATCTATCCCTGTTGATAAATTGGGGTGTATGATTGCTTTTGGTTTTTCTACTTCGACTACTACTATAAGATACCACTTTCCGGCTTTCTCTTTGACTCTACCAGTCACTATTTTACCTTTGAAGCGAAGAGGCTCGGCCATGTTGACGGCTCCGAGTTTGGGTATGAATACGGTATTTCCTTC
>JAKEHD010000717.1 GCA_022615215.1 Blastocatellia bacterium | reverse complement strand
GTCTAACTTCCCGCATGCACCGTAGCCGCAAACTACGCGGCCCGGTGATGCTTTGTGTTGGAACTCTGCTGCGAAAAGGAAGCGACAGATTGCTGAATGCTAAAAGAGGGGGATGAACGCTGAAAGGTTGTTGGCTGACGGAATGATCGAATAGGCTCACGCAACCAGTGCGCGGCGCGCTCGCAGTCAGAGACTGTGGATAGCCACATTGACCAGCCCGGCGATTGGCCGTAGCATCGAGATGCCCGTCATTCATCCGCGCTGGATGGCATAAGACATGAGAAACAAAACGCCGATGGCGATAGCCGCAAGTCTTTCAATAATATTCACGGCCTTCAGCCTGACACCTTTTGATAGATTGTATCCCGGCGTTTCGGTGTCTCTGAATTCACCCGCCGGATTCGAACAGCCCGTCAAAGAACAACGCGACAGTGATGGACCTGATTCGATTGATAAGCGGCCCGTGAAGCTTACCCCACACCCGATCAGGTTGAGCAAAACCAGGAAGTTCGATCTATACCTGCCGGAAGATTTTGAAATAACGATAGCTGCTCAAGGATTGAAGCGCGTGCGATTTATGGCGAAAAGCCCCGATAATCGAATATTCGTGACAGACATGTTCGATCGCACAGATAATGGCGAAGGCGCGGTTTATATACTTGAAGATTTTGATGCAAAGAGCGGAAAGTTTGGCAAAGTCACTCCCTACCTCACGGGCCTGCGCAATCCGAACAGTATCGCCTTTCATACGGATGTGAGAGGCAATCACTGGTTCTATCTTGCTTTGACTGACCGGCTGGTGCGCTATAACTACGCGGCAGGCAAAAGCCTCCCTTCAGGCTCGCCCGAAGTGCTTGCCGCTTTTCCAGACTACGGTTTGAGTTACAAGTACGGCGGGTGGCATCTGACGCGCACGATCACCATCGGCAATGGAAAGCTGTATATCTCTGTCGGAAGCAGTTGCAATTCATGTGAAGAGACAGAAGCAGTAAGAGCGTCGGTCCTTGAGATGGACCTCGACGGCAAGAATCAGCGAGCCTTCGCCGTGGGGCTTCGCAACGCGGTCGGTCTGAAATGGGTGGAAGGACAATTGTTCGCAACCAACATGGGGGCCGATCATCTCGGAGACTTCAAGCCCGACGACTCCCTGTTCGTTGTTGAACAGAATAAGAATTATGGCTGGCCTTATTGCTATGAGTACAGAAACCAAATCTATGCCGACGATCAATTCAGCAAGAGCCGGAGCCGTGTTGATTGCAAAGACGTGCCTCTGGCTTATATCGCTTTCAGCGCGCACAGCTCTCCTCTCGGATTCGAGTATTTCGATTCTACCTATACCGCTCGCGCGCTCAAGAACTATTTCCTTGTCGCTCTGCATGGCTCTTCAAAGCGGTCATTGAAAAGAGGCTACAGCGTCATGCGGGTGAAGAAAGGCGCGCGCGTCCAGGATTTCATAACAGGGTTTCTGCGAAACGGAAGGATTTACGGAAGGCCCGCCGATGTTATGAGCTTTGGCAAAAACGCTTTCCTCGTGACCGATGATCATTCCGGCAGGGTCTATTACGTTTTTCAGAAAGAGAAGCTACAGAAGAAAGGCGATTCCCAAACTCAGTAACCCCGTGTGGTTCTCAGTATGAGTGCAGCAACGATAACAGCGGCAATGGATGCCATGTGTAGGGGTGTGTAGGAGACGCCTAACCCTCGCTACAGCCGACCGTCTGCTGGCGCATCCGGCGGTTGAGATTTATCGTTAGCTGTCATGATGCGAGGCGTCGCCCCGAGGATGAAAATAAGCGGCTTCTGCTGGAACCGACAACCTGGCTGCTTATTTTCACAGCAGCCGCCAAACGCTCGCGGCGAAGCAAAGCTGCTCGACGCCGGGCATTTCAAATACCTGGAAAGACCGGTGAGCGCCGACGAACTTTCTATGCTTGTATAATACAATAACAACTCACTTGACTGGAGGAATGAGATGACTAAACGCTGCTTCGTGATTCAGGGCTTCGGCAAGAAACAGGACTATGAGCAGGGCAAGCAGTTTGACCTCGACGCCTCGTATGCCGTCATCAAAGAGGCCATCTCCGACGCGGGGATGGAGTGCTATCGTGCTGACGAGCTTCGAACCAGCGGGGTCATCGATCAGGTCATGTATGACCATCTGCTCGCGGCGGATCTCGTGGTCGCCGATATCACAACCCTCAACTTCAACGCGGCATACGAGCTTGGGGTGCGCCTGGCGCTGCGACCCCACGCGACTCTGGTCGTTGGAGAAAAGGGGATGAATTTCCCGTTCGATGTCAATCACATTTACATTCACACATACCAACACCTCGGCGAGGACATAGGTTACCGTGAGGTCAAACGGTTCCGCGCCGAACTGACGGACCTGGCGAGGAAAGCGGTGAGCGCCCCGCAGAAAGACAGCCCGGTCTACACCTTCCTTCGGCAGTTGCCTGAGAACGGCTTTATCGATGTCGCAACGGAGGCTCGCTCCCCTGCGCAGGTCGCGGGCGACGGTGTCTCTCTTCGAGATATGAAAGATCGAGCCAAGGCAGCAATGCGCGATAACCGATTTGCCGACGCTATAAAGTTGTGGCGAGAAGCGCGGGACATTTCGGGAAAAGACGATTACATCGTCCAGCAACTCGCACTCGCAACCTATAAGAGCAAGGAACCGGATGCGGAGCGAGCCCTACGTAAGGCGGAGGTGATTCTCGAATACCTCAAACCACGCGCGAGCTTCGACTCGGAGACCCTGGGGTTGTGGGCCGCCGTCCACAAACGTCTGTTCGAGTTGACCAGGGAGAGCGCATCTCTGGAAGAGGCGCTCTTCGCGCTTGAGCGCGGGTTCTTCATAAAACGCGACTATTACAACGGCATAAACCTCGCGTTCATGCTCGACACGAAGGCAGCGACCGGCGATGCCGACACCAGGGAGGAGCTACATGGCGTCGCGCGTTACGTGCGCCGCAAAGTCAAGCATATCTGCGACAAAGCCCTCGAAGCTCTGGACCTGACCGACGACGAAAGGTACTGGATTTTGGCCACCCTCTACGAGGCTTGCGTGGGCTTGGGGCAAGAGGATGAGGCCCTGCGTTGGAAAGCCGAATCGGAGAGAGTCGCGAAGGCCGGTTGGATGAGCGAGACGACCGAGGACCAGATAGCGAAGCTCCGTGTACTGCTCGTCGGATGAAACCGTTTCCAGAATGCGAAAGGGGAAAAGAGGTATATCGGTGTTACGCCCGAACCCCGATGTTTTTGCTCAAAATGACGAATGAATGAGGCTATCCAAGGAGTCATTCATGACGCTATGCGTCGCCCTGAAACCATGAAAACGGCTGCGCCGGATGTCCGACAATCTGCTAGATTGTCGCCCGCTTCGCTAATCGTGCAACCGACAGCCCTCGACAAGCTGGCAGCTTGTCGGACATTTTCTAAGGAGAGAAGCTGACCGAACAAGGCGCTCGACCGGACGGCGATTCCGCGATGAACCGGGTTATGGGAATGACGAGTCGTCACTCTCCGTATCTCCCCTGACCCTTCTTTCGCAAGCGAAGTATGATCTTCGTCTGGAGCCGCTCCCTTCCCTCAGCCTGAAGCGGCTATTTTTCAAGAACCGGGGGAGAAGCGCCCGAATGCGATACTTCCGGTGTCAGAGCTTCTATATCGGCTTCCCTTTCCAGGCGCTCTTCGCGAAGGGCCTGCAAGCTGCGATATGCGAGGTAGTGGTTATATACGACGATCACTAGTCCTACGAACGGAATGGCGAGGAAGATGCCCGCAAGCCCGCCTATCTGCTCTCCGGCCAGTATCGCAAGCACGACTATCAGGGGATGTATCTTGATCCCCTGGCCTACTATTCGGGGATAGATTATGTAGTCATGCACTACGCGAAGAACGGCCAGGAAAAGCATGGCCCAGAGCGCCATCTTGAGCGAGTACGTCAAAGTCAGACCGAATATGATGGCGGCGGCGAGCAGCGGGCCTACGAGCGGCACGAACTCCAATATGCCCGCTATCAATCCGAGCACAAGCGCATAACGCACGTTCATCAATCCAAGCCCCGCCGTCACAAGCCCTCCGACCACTACACAGGCCTTGATCTGCGCGCGTATGTAGGCCGCAAGCGTGTTGCTCACATCGAGCAGGAGCCAGTGTACGCGCTTCTGCAAACGATCAGGCATCAGAGCCACTATCGATTGCTCGAACGATTCGGCGTCCTTGAGCAGGAAGAAAGACATTATCGGCACGACGATCAACCAGGGAAGATACGCCAGAGAGCTTACCACGCCGGTCACAAGATTGCTCATCAACTGAAATATGAATTCGGCCATCTTCGCGGTCTGGTTGACGAGCGATTCCCGCCAGCTTTCGGGCAGGTTCAATCTTCTCAACCAGCTATCTGCGTCCTCGAATGTTCTTTTGACCGTGCCCGAACCTGATGTCAGATACTCAGGCAGAGTATCGGCCAGGTCTCTCACCTGTTGTTGAAGAAAGGGCCATATCAACCAGGAGAGCAAAAACAACGCCGCGCCTATCACAACGTAGACCGCAGCTATGGCGACGCCGCGAGGCAGCTTTATTTCGCGGCCCCTGACGTAAACCGCTTGCTCGAAGACGCGAACCAGGGGTGCGATCAGATAGCAGAAAAATATCGAAAGAACCAGCAGAAGCAATACGGTGCTGAGGGTATAGATCACCCACAGCGCCGCAAAGAATGCGGCCAGCACGAGCAGCACCCGTATGCACACAAGGGTCCATACGCGAATCATCTGAGATTGATTGAGCGGCCCTTCCTCCAAATCGGTCTCCCTGCTGCGATAGCTTAGAGGCGAGTATAGCACACGTCATATCAGCCATCAGCCATCAGCCATCAGCCATCAGCCGTCAGCCGTCAGCCGTCAGCC
>JAKEHD010000716.1 GCA_022615215.1 Blastocatellia bacterium | reverse complement strand
GGGATTGAAAGATTTCACAAGCTGGTCGAAGATAAAACAGAACCTCGCTGGAAATATAAACCTCGGCCTGGACCTGAGGGGCGGCAGCCACCTCGTCATGCAGGTGCAGACCGATGATGTGATAAAGGGGATCACCACTAAAAATGTCGAGGCCGCCCGCGCCAAGCTCCAGGAAAAGAGCCTGCCCTATAACGAGATAACCAGCCCCGGAGTCGACCAGATAAGCATATCGGTTCCCGATACGTCGAAGAATGCCGACATAATCGCAGAACTCGAAAACGACTTCAACACTCAGACCCCGGAAGGTCGCGGCTGGGAGGCGTCCGAAATAGGAAACTCCATACTATTCACGCTCGACGAAGCGGTTCAAAGAATGCTCCGCGAACGGGCGACCGATATGGCGAAAGAGATCATCGACAACCGCGTCAATGCCTTCGGCGTCACAGAACCCACCATTCAGCGTCGCGGCGGAGAAGGCACCTATCAGATACTGATACAGATGCCCGGCATAGACGACCCCGAACGTGTTAAAAACACGCTCAATGCGGACTCGAACCTCGAACTGAAAATGGTCGCCAAAGGCACTCAAGTGCCCTACGCCTCCGAAGCGGAAGCCAGGGCGCAGTTGCCTGTGCTTTCCGATTCGGATCAATACGAAGTGATGAAGTACCGCCAGCGCGCCGATGAGGGCGGAGAAGCTACCGAAGGATGGGTCGTGCTCGAAAAAACGCCCGTAGTCACAGGCTTCGACATGCGCGATGCGAGCGCTACGGCGTCGCAGTACGGCGGTTCGAGTTATGAGATAGATTTCTGGCTCACGCCCGGCGGAGCTACCAGGTTCGGCGAGGCGACCGGCGCTCACATAGGAGATAATCTGGCAATCGTCCTCAACAACGAGGTGAAATCCGCTCCCACCATTCAAGGCCGGATCACCGATCGCGGACAGATAACCGGGAATTTTACCAAGAGGTCCGCAGAAGACCTCGCGCTCGTTTTGAGATCGGGTGCCCTGCCCGCGAGGGTCGTCTACATAGAGGAACGCACGGTAGGGCCGTCGCTCGGCGCGGACTCCATACGTCAGGGCGTGACCGCATCTGTAGTGGGACTTGTAATAGTGGTCCTCATAATGCTCTTTTACTATCGAGGGTCGGGCGTCAACGCCGTGCTTGCGCTCGTGCTCAACCTTATATTGTTGCTTGCGGCGCTCGTCGCATTCGGGGCCACGCTCACGCTGCCCGGTATAGCGGGAGTGATTTTGACGATAGGCATGGCCGTAGACTCGAACGTGCTCATATTCGAGCGCATACGCGAAGAGTTGCGCAATGGCAAGGTCGTGGCTTCTGCGGTCGATGTTGGGTTCAGCAAGGCTTTTCTGACCATAATCGACACGCACGTGACGACCATAGTATCTGCGGTCTTTTTGTTCGTCTTCGGAACAGGCCCGATACGCGGGTTCGCCGTAACGCTGGTCGTGGGTCTGCTTGCCAATATCTTTACGGCCGTTTTCGTGTCGCGTACGATCTTTATGTGGCACCTGAACCGCAGGGCGCGGGTCGAGACCATAAGCATTTGAGGAACCCTGCGAAGAGGGTTCGAATCTGAAATCATCATGATAGAGATTTTTAGAGATCCTAAAATAGACTGGATAGGCTCGAAGAAGTATTTCATCATCGTGTCTATCGTTTTGATGTTGGTAGGCGCGATATCGGTTCAATTGCGCGGGTTCAATCTCGGCGTCGATTTCACGGGCGGCACGCTCATGACGGTTCGATTCACGGAAACCCAAACCCCCGAACGGATTCGCTCGGTGCTCGCAGCCTCGCCCGATATAGATACCAGTAAGGTGACCATACAGCCCGTTCTCAGCCGTCCGAACGAACTTATAATACGAACTCCGCAGCTATCGGGGAGCGAGGCCGAGCGCCGCGTAGACGAAGACAAGCGCAAGATCATACGGGCGCTCCAGAGGATAAACCCGGCGGGCGACGTTTCAGGGGGCAAGGTCAACGTCAATACTATAGACGCCGAGGGAGTCGAACAGGAACTGCGCCAGTCCGATCCGCTCGGCATAAAAACCCAGCAGTTTCCGGGCATGCATCCTTACCGCCAGATAGGCGAGCAGATAGTGGCCTTCCGCGATGGTCAGCAGAAAGTATTCCTTGAGGACATCAGCGCCCTGGAGGGACTGACCCTTTCGCCCGATAACCTGCCCGATATGGACCAGGGCCAAATCAAGGCGGCGCTCGCGCGTCTATTTTACGCGGGCAAAATAGATTTGAATCTTTCAAGCATCAACGAAATCGAAGAGGCGCTTGGTAGGATCGATCCGCTCGGCATACGCGAGCAGGCCAATGCGGGCGAAACCTATAAGAAAGCGGCTGAGGCCATCAAACAGTACCGCACAGACCGCGACGGCGTGATCAACAACCTGTCCGAGATTCAGGTCGCGGATGTGTCGGCGGACCTGCTCTCGAAGATGGACCCTTATTTCATGACCGGCGGTTGGTCGGTCGTTTCGGCAGAAGTCGTAGGGCCGCAGGTGGGAGCCGATCTCAGAAATCGCGCCATATACGTGACGCTTGCGGCGCTTGCGGGAATGCTCGTCTACATAGCGTTTCGCTTCGAATGGATTTACGGAGTGGCCGCAGTTGTAGCGGTCTTCCACGACGTCATGGTCACGCTTGGCATCTTCAGCATGTTTCGCAACTTCACCGGATGGGAGATAAGCCTGACGGTGGTCGCGGCCCTGCTCACCCTTGTCGGTTATTCGATGAACGACACTATAGTCATCTTCGACCGCATAAGAGAGAACCTGAGACTCAGGCGGCGCGACAGCCTGCTTCAGATCACGAACGATTCGATCAACCAGACACTGTCGCGCACGATAATGACTTCGGGGCTGACCTTCATATCCGTGCTTTCGATAGTGCTCTTTGGCGGCGAAGTGCTCAGGGGGTTCGGTCTCGCGCTGACTATAGGCATACTCGTGGGGTCATATTCTTCAATCGCTGTTGCGAGTCCCATCATGCTATGGTGGGAGTATCGCATGAGCGGAAAAGGCGGAAGCGGCCGCGGGAAGACGGATTTGTCGCGCACGCGCACGACCGAGCGGTCTCTTGCAAGAGTGTAGATGTTCCCGGTTCTCCAACATGCGGGAACAAATGCCGCGAAGCGGTGTCTAAGTCATCGAAGCTTCAAAAACTTCTTGACTTGAAGGGAAGGCGAGTAGTAGACTCAGCCGGTTCCGGTCCTGAGTTTTAATATTTTAGGCAGCATAAAGGATTATTCCGGCTTCAGGTCTCTATTCTCCTTATGTTTCTTTGCGGAAACAAGGGCGACTTCTACGAGATAGTTTGAGCCGGATGCTTGACGTTATGATCGGGTGCTTGTCCTGATCGAGATGGGCATTGCGAGTCGGAGCAAATAGCCGGTGAGGGTTATCTTTCAGGCCCATCGCTAATAACCGGAGGTTCAGTCCTATGTTCGATCAATTAGTCGAATCATCAACCACAAGAAGGCAATCTAAAAGGTGGGTGTATTTCACTGTGACGGCAACTCTTTGGACGGCGCTTCTGCTAGGAATAATAGTTTGGGGCATAATGGCCTTCGATGCCAACTTGAACGAGCAATTCGAAAAACTGGCGAAACTGGCCACGCCGCCCCCGCCTGCTGCCGCGCCTGCCGCCGATGTGCCTAAGCCGGAAGTGCAACCCAAGGTGGCGAAGGTTGAGTCTCTTGACGCGGCTTTTAGGAAGCCACCCGATAAAATCGCGGTTACGCCAAGGCCGCCGCAGCCTGTAGTCCAGAACTTCGGTGCACCTGCGGGCGGTTCTGAAAGCGGAGGAGGCAGCGGCCCGCCAGGTGGCTTTGGCCCGCCAGGCGGGGCTGATACTGGACCGCCACCGCCGCCGCCACCGCCACCACCGGAGCCGGAAAAACCGAAGCCGCCTCCGTCTATAGTCCG
>JAKEHD010000715.1 GCA_022615215.1 Blastocatellia bacterium | reverse complement strand
TTCATCCTTCATCCCTCATCCTTCATCCTTACAAACGCCCCTGCGCCCCTGCATAGAAAGCATCCCGCGTCACTGTAGTTGTCGCTCATCGCCGTAGTTTTTATGTGGACTTCCACCTGACGCGCGTATATACTTTGGCCGCATGAAAAAATCTGTTCAACTGCCCCCACTTGGATAAGCCAGTGGTTTCCATCGTCTCTGCCTTCCGAGGGGGCGAGCGCAAATCCTCACTATTTTCAGTTGGGTTCGCCCATTCGGCAGGGCGCGGATCAATGGCTTCGCTTGTGATGGGTTTGGCGGCAGCGCCGCGCTGGAATCAGTTGATCTTCAGGCTCCCGCTGACTCTGCGGGAGCAGGAACTCTCAGCCTCGATTCCGGCGCAGGGCCTACGGCAAATATGAGCGCTGCCGCCATGTCTTCTTTACAATATGAATGCAAGAACGGATCTGTGCTTGCGATTCGCGCTTGAGTGCGAACGGGGACCGCGAGACGATAATTGAAGCAGGCGCATAAGGACGGCCGCTGATCTTGTCCGTCGTCCATTGTCCGTTGTGAGCAGCCACTGATTGAAGTGATACTCTTCCGGCTACTTGGGAAAGCCTGGGCTGGCTTTGACCTCCGCGATCTGCTTGTTGTGACGCAGGTTGTGATAGGGAATGTAAAGCAGCCATTGATAGGCGTTCAGCGTGCCGAAGACTGGAAACGGATGATCGAAAGTGTGCGCCTTCATAGGCAGGTCGGTCGTCTCTATGAACTTCAATGTGCGTGCGCGCACCTCTTTGAATCGGCTTATCACTTCTTCGCGCGTCAGCTTGCTCGTAGGCCGTATGGCTTCGGGGGCCTGCGCCCTGCCCATGCGCGTGGGCATTATGCGCGCCAGGAATTCAGTCTTGCCTGCGGTTTTTGTTTCCCACTCCGGGTTTGGCTTTTCAGAGAGCGCCATCTCCACAGCCCCGAACAGCGCCCCCTCGGAAAGCATTATGTGCTCGGCGGTCTCCCCCACAGACCACTTGTTCAGCGCGGCCTTATAAGACCATTGGGCGTCGGTCAGGTTTTCAACCATTTCGAGAAATTCCTTCTCCGACTCCTTGAGCGAACGTATGACCTCAGCGCGCTCTTCCTTCGTCAATCGCGGATCGCTCGACGCGGATGCCGTTTGGCCTGTGGTCAGGACCGAACTTAAAATACCCAGAACGATCATCGCTAAAATCCCTTTCATAATTCCCCTCCTTTTGAAAGCAGCCTTCAACCTTCAGGCTAATGATCTATCCAATAGTTGTTTCAGTCAATGCCCCTGATCCCTGATCTTCGAAACGTCGCCGTCTCAGTCAAAGTTCCCTGCTGCGTTCGTCGATTCAGGTTGAGATCAAGCGAGCGCGCCCCTATAATCGTGCCTAGTAAAGCGTGTTCGACCGCAACTCCTCTCTATGGATAAATCATGAGTTCATTGATCGAAACACGGGTCTTCAACAATGCCGATAAGATCATAGAAGGCTGGTACTGGGCGCTGCGCTGTTCAGACCTCGAGCGAGGCCGCGCAAGGCCGCTCTCATTTCTCGGAAGAGAGATGGTCGTCTATCGAGGTGAAGACGGGCGCGTCGTCGCTATGGACGCTTACTGCCCTCACATGGGCGCGCATCTGGCCGAAGGCAAAGTCGAAGGCAACTCCATCCGCTGCCTCTTTCATTATTGGAAGTACGATTCAAACGGCAAATGCATAGCGATACCCTGCCAGGACTCTTCGTCTTTCGTCCCGCAGATACGGACCTGGCCTGTCGAAGAGAAATACGGATTGATATGGATATGGGCGGGCGCGACTCCCCGCCATCCCATCCCTTACCCGCCTGAACTCGAAGGCCGCGAGTGCGATCATCGCCTTGCGAATCGCTTCACGAAGTCCTGTCACCCGAACGTCGTCATGGTCAATGCCATAGACGCTCAACATTTCAACTCCGTCCACAGCCTTCCCGTCGAATTGAACCTGGAAGCTGAAGAGATAAACGAGAACTGCATACTATTCAGCAACACGACGAGCATTCCGCGCGCCTCCGCCTTCACACGTTTCCTCGGCCGTTTCTACAAGGATGCGCTCACATACACGCTCTCTTACTGGTTCGCGAGCACGGGCACAGTGACCGCAGGGCCTGACTTTCTGCACGTCTATCTTATCTTCGCTTTGAGACCGACCGAGGACGGACGCACCGAAGGGCAAACGATTCTCGTCACTCGCAAAAGGCGCGGTCTCTTTGGAAAGATCGTGAGCCTTATAGTTCTTATGCTTTCGCGCCTCGTGGCGGCTTACTTCGCCAAAGGCGATACGTTGATCTTCGAGACTATCAGGTTCGATCTACGCACGCCGATAAAGGCCGACCGCGCTATCATACGGTTCATCCAACATGCCGAGCGACAGAAGACCGTCTCCTGGGGACTCTCTGATGAAGACGATTCCGAACCTGCGGAGTCCACTGCCGAATCGAAAAAAAGCTTCGCAGCGACTCTCAAGCTTCCCGTTTCGGAGCGAGGGTGAAACAATCGATGCCAGACAAAAATGATTCAAACAAACCGGCGCGACTGAGGAAAAGAAGTCTTCGTCCTTTGAAGGCTTCCGTTTCGCCCGTCGGCCTGCTCACGTCATACGATAGAGAGAGGATGTTTCAATTGATGCAGAGATACTATGACGTGATCACCGAGCAGCAATTCCTCTCCGACCTATCGAAGAAAGATTCGGTCATCCTTCTGAGAGACAACCGCAGCGATACCATTCAGGGGTTTTCTACCTTGATGAAAGTCCGCATAGAAATTGATGGCAGATCGCTGCGCGCAGTCTTCAGCGGAGACACGGTTATAGAAAAGGATTACTGGGGCAGCCGCGCGCTGGGCATCGCTTTCCTGCGATATATGTTCATTGAAAAATTGAAGTCGCCTTTCAGTCCGCTCTACTGGTTGCTGATAACCAAAGGCTATAAGACCTACCTGATGATGGCGAACAATTTCGCGGAGCACTATCCTAGATTCGAGCGCGAGACGCCTGCTTGCGTGAAGCGAATTCTGGACGCATTCTATTCGACGCTTTACGGGGATTGCTACGACCCTGAAACGGGACGGATCGAACGCGCGGGCGATGCAACTCATCTGAGGCCCGGCATAGCAGCCATTTCGAATGCCCTGACGGATTCGAATCCGCGAATCGCCTTTTTTCAGAGGGCCAACCCCGGATGGCAAAACGGGGCGGAGCTTGCCTGCATAGCGCGTATGACCGTCTTTATGCCTTTCTATTATGCGGCAAAGGTGTTCTTGAAAGACCGCGTTCTCAAACCGCTTCGCAGGTTTTCGCGTTTCGCATTATCACTGCCGAAAGAGAGGGACCGGAATCCGCAATGAATGAAAAGAAGGTTTTGATAACCGGCTCATCGTCGGGATTTGGGCGGGAGCTTGTAACGACCTTCCTCGGCGAAGGCTGGACGGTGCTCGCCGCTTTGAGAGATGCCGAACACCGCGCCGAGGCGTTCGAAAAAGAAATGAGCGATTCGCCTGACCGTCTTACGCTTCTATCGCTCGACGTGAGCGAAGAAGGTGATCGAGTTACGGTTGCCCGATTCATCGAAGAGAGATTGGGAGGAAAACTCGATTGCCTGATAAACAACGCAGGCTTCGGGCTTTTCGGCGCGCTCGAAGATTTATCCGAGCAGCAGATTCGACATCAGATGGAAGTGAACTTCTTCGGCCTCGTCCTGCTCACAAGAAAGCTTCTGCCTTACATAAGAAACGCGCGCGGTCGAATAATAAACATCTCTTCGGTGTTGGGCTATATGGGCATGCCGCTCGCGACTCTTTATTGCGCGAGCAAGCACGCGGTCGAAGGTTTTTCGGAAGCTCTCTATCACGAGTTGAAACCTCACGGCGTTCAGGTAGGCGTCATAGAACCCGGCGCTTTCAGGACGAGTTTCGGCCGGAACCAGGTATGGGGCGAAGGGAGTTTCGATAAAGACTCACCTTACCTGGCGCAGACCGAAAGTTTCAGCCGATTCAGAGAGAAGCGAAGCAGCGGGCCGGGCAATCCCATAGACCCTGTAATCGCGGCCGTTATGAAATCGGCCACTTCGGAGAAAGTCCCCTTCCGCGTGCGATGCGGCAGGGACGCCCTCGTCTCTTATGCGGTGAAGAGGTTGCTTTCCGAGAGCAAAGCGGTCGCCCTGTTTTCGCGTATATTCAGGCGCGCGTTTTCGGATCAAGTTGAAAGGACGTAGGAATTACACTAACGTATGGTCTGAGAAGCTGTTTGAAAAGTGTATGGCAAAGCCCTGAAAGGGCGGAATTCGATAGCCCGGTGCATCGCGCCGGGTTTAGAGCGCATGGATTCACAAGCCCTGAAAGGGCGTGATATGTGACCTATTGCGCCCTTTCAGGGCTTGTGAGAAGAAACGGCTTCAATCCTGGGGCGACGCCAAGCTTTGCCCCAGGCTATTGAATCTCGCCCCTTCGGGGCTTTTCAAACAGATTCTGAAGCCCTTGAACCAAGAGGAGCGAAGAGATGAGAATCAAGAATTTTCAATACTACGACAAAGCATTTGATTGGAAGTTGGAAAGAACGACGTTTTCCGATCTAACGCTTCTTGTCGGAATATCCGGTGTAGGAAAGACTCAAATCTTGGATGCTATTTGGAGAGTTAGAGAGATTGCCGGTGGTCGGCCCTCGAACGGCGCTCAATGGGATATAACTTTTTCCACGAATGGACATGAGTATCGCTGGAGGGGTGAGTATGAGAACAAATCTGTTTCTGAGGAAGAAGCCTCGCCTTTGAGTGAGCCTGTATACAGTAAAAACACACCTAGAATAGTAGAAGAAAAACTGACTTTTGATGATCAGGAAATCGTTCAGCGAAATGAATCTGAAATAATTTTAAGAGGGGGAAAAACCCCGAAACTCTCGCCTTTTGAAAGCGTCTTAGACATACTTAATCAGGAAGAAGATATTGCACCTGCTTACAAAGGTTTCAAGCGAATTATTCGAAGTGACTTTTCATATTATCGAAGCCGCATGTTCAGTAGAGATGTAATAGAATTCAACGAAATGTTGACGTATCCTCTGACACTGGAGGAAATCCAGGAGAGTAATGTAGATTCTCGGATAAAAATACGCTTGGTCTCGTACTGTGCTCCTGACATTTTCGATAAGATTAAAGAGAGGTTCATGGATATCTTCCCGCAAGTAGAAGATATTCGATTTGAGCCTGCCGAAGGCGGCATCTTCCCCTCTTTTGCAGACTATCCACTACTCCAAATCAAAGAGAAAGGCGTAGAAGGTTGGATACCACAGGAGAGAATATCTTCAGGCATGTACAAAACCTTCATGCATTTGAGTGAAATGTTTCTCTGGCCCGAAGGCACAGTTGTCTTGATCGATGAGTTTGAAAATAGCCTGGGGGTCAACTGTATAGATGTGCTCACGGAGGATTTGCTTCAAGAAAATCGCGGGCTTCAATTTATAATAACGAGCCATCACCCTTACATCATCAACAATATAAGTCCTGAGTATTGGAAGATCGTTACTCGCAGAGGCGGAGTCGTCAGCACTCACGATGCTAAGGATCTACATATCAGCGATTCTCGTCATAAGGCATTTATCCAGCTCATAAATCTCGAAGAATACAAAGAGGGCATCGGCGTCTCATGAGAATTTACTTTCTTGTTGAGGGGAGGCGAACCGAGCCGGAAGTATATACAGCCTGGCTCTCACATCTGGTCCCCGAACTGACCCGAATGAAACGCTATGATGAGGCTTCTGCAAACAGCTATTTTCTCATCAGCGCAGAAGGCTACCCCTCAATAATATGGGAACACATGCCGAACGCCATCGAAGATGTAAACAGAACTGGCGGTTATGATTATTTCGTCGTCTCTCTGGATGCTGACGAGGCGACGGTAGAAGATCGCATAGATGAGATAAAACGACTTGTGCTAGTTGAAAACAGCCCGATTCTGCTTGCATTTTGATCCCCTCCCCTTTTAATTGATAGTGTGAAGCCTGCGCTTCATTATCAAATCT
>JAKEHD010000714.1 GCA_022615215.1 Blastocatellia bacterium | reverse complement strand
TTCATCCTTCATCCTTCCGCCTTCATCCTTCCAAAGCCCCGCCCGCTGACCGCTGGTCTCCGAATCAAACACCGATGAATCGAAGCGATACGATTGCGGCCATCTCCACACCGCCTGGACGCGGCGGCATAGGCGTTGTGCGCCTTAGCGGAGCCGATGCGCTTGAAATAGCTGCATCCATCTTCCACACGGAATCCGGCGCTCCGACCGGGCGGCCCAATCGCGCGCAACTGGGCCGCGTCACAGACCCTGCGACCGAAGAGCCGGTGGATGAAGCCATTCTCACCTATTTCAGAGCGCCGCATTCCTACACGGGCGAAGACGTGGTGGAACTCAGTTGTCACGGCAGCCCCGTCATACTCGCCCGCGTGCTTGAGCTACTCACTGCGCGCGGCGCGCGTATAGCAGAGCCTGGCGAATTCACCTTTCGGGCGTTCCTCAACAAACGCATAGACCTGGCGCAGGCTCAGGCCGTAAGGGACATAATAAATGCTCAGACGCGCTATCAGGCCCGCGTCGCCACGCGACAACTCGAAGGGGCGCTCTCGAAGCGTCTCACGCCTTTTAAAGACGCGCTGATTGAAATCATCGTTCACATGGAATCCTCGGTCGAATTCGTAGAGGAAGACATTTCGCCCGAGACCGCATCCGCGCTGCTTTTGAAGCTCGACCACGCGATAGAAGGGCTTCGAGAGATCACAAAGAGTTTCGCCTTCGGCCGGTACGTCCGCGAAGGGTTCGACCTGGCCATAATAGGTCGGCCCAACGTCGGCAAATCGAGCGTCTTCAACCGGCTCGTCGGAGCAGACCGCGCCATAGTAACGGAGTTGCCCGGCACCACGAGGGACACCCTCTACGAGAGCACATCGATAGCGGGCGTGCCTGTGCGGCTGATAGACACGGCCGGCATACGCGAAACGAGCGATATGGTAGAAAGCCTCGGCATAACGAGGAGCCGCGCCGCGATAACGGAGGCTGACATCTCATTTCTCATACTCGACGCAAGCGACCCCCTGACCGATGATGACCTTCGATTGCTCGACCTTGTGCCCACAGAGAGAAGAATCCTCCTGCTCAACAAAGCGGACCTGCCGCGCAAACTTCAGTACCCCGACCGTAAGGGAGGGATCCCCGAGGGCAGCCGCGAAGATATCATAAGCGTATCTGCGCTCACGGGCAGCGGGTTTGACCGATTGACTGAAACCATTTTCAGGCGCTTGTCGGGCGATGCGGCCGCGGAGCGCGACGACGTAATGATAACCGACGCAAGGCAGCACGGCTCGATGCGGCGGGCGCTCGAAGAGTTGGAAGCCGCACGCGGTTTGATGGCAGGCGGCGAGCTTGAAGAGATCGTTTTACTCAAGCTGCACGCGGCGCTTTTTTCAATAGGCGAAGTCACAGGCGAGACACTTACGGAGGACATACTCGGTCAAATTTTCTCGACCTTTTGTGTTGGGAAATAAATCTGATTCAAGCCGATTACTGTTCGCGCAAAAGGTTGAGCAGGTTGTCGTTCGCGCGAGCCTATCGATAAATCAACATCGAGCATCACCCTGTCGGTGCGAAAGAGATTTTGGAAGCAGGCGGCCAGGTGGTAGATTGTAGAGAGTTGCACGAGGCAAATGAGATACGCGGGGATTCGCCGCTTGTGGCGCTTTTGAAGACGAAAGGATTGCCGCTTGAAAGGAATCGGCTATGACTACAGAGAGATTGAACGTAGTTCGTAAATCCTCTTCGGGCAGGATTGACCAGAAGAAGAAACGAGAGTGGCTGAGGCAGCACCGTCACGAGTACGAGGGCGAATGGGTAGTGCTGGATGGTAATCGGCTTGTCGGGCATGGAGATGACCCGCGCCCGCTTGTGGCGCAGGCGCGAGCAGAAGGTGTTTCGACGCCCTTTGTCGAGTTCATAAGGGATGAATCAAAACCCTTTATGGGGGGCTGGTTGTGAGCAAATCTTGCTTGATAAAACGATTCTGCAAATCAACCTGCGCAAGACGAGAGCAAAAGCGAGGCTTCAATGAAAGGCGGCATATACTTGATTCAAGGTGACGGTCGGCTCGTAGAGATGACCGAGAAATCCTATGACTCTGAAGACTTGTTGCAAGGGCTGCTCGCTCAGTATCCCAACTTGCTGGCCGGAGACCAGATTGACAGCAACTCGCCGAGGCAATGGTTGTTGGTTTCCCGCGAAGCCGCCTTACCTTCCGAAGAAGACGGTGCGCGTCGGTGGTCGGTAGATCATCTGTTTCTCGATCAGGACGCAATTCCAACACTCGTAGAAGTAAAGCGCAGCAGCGACACTCGAATCCGGCGAGAGGTGGTGGGTCAGATGCTCGATTACGCAGCCAATGCGGTGGTGTACTGGCCTATTGAAAAGATACGCGCCCAATTTGAATCCAACTGCGAGGGGCAAGGCCGCAGCCCTGAACAGATACTTGAAGAATTTCTAGGCCCTGATGCGGACCAGGAAGCCTTCTGGCAGAAGGCCAAAACGAATCTTCAGGCCGGCAAAGTAAGAATGCTCTTCGTAGCGGATGTGATACCTGCGGAACTCAGGCGCATAGTTGAATTTCTCAATGAACAGATGGACCCGGCAGAGGTGTTGGCTGTAGAGATCAAGCAATACGTAGGTCCAGGGGCGACTACGCTCGTTCCAAGAGTCATCGGGCAGACGGCGGAGGCGCAACAGAAGAAATCGAGTGGCGCTCGTGAAGTAAGACAGTGGGATGAAGATTCTTTTCTCCAGGAACTAGAGGCAAGGCAAGGCACAGATGAAGTCCAGGTTGCCAGAAAGATTCTCGATTGGGCGAAAGGATTGATGCCTGAGATATTTTGGGGGAAAGGCAAACGATCTGGAAGTTTCGTTCCCGGTTTTACTCACAAAGGAATCTGGCGTCAGGCTATAGGGGTGTGGACATACGGTGTGATCGAAATACAATTTCAATATATGCGAAAGCCGCCCTTCGACGACGACCTGAAGCGCCTGGAATTTCTCAACCGCTTAAATCAAATACCGGGCATCAGCCTGGATGGTGAGAGTATCAACCTCCGACCAAGCATATCCATATCCGTATTTAAAGAGGAGACGAGTCTGAAGCAGTTACTTGAGACGCTCGATTGGTTCGTTCGGGAAGTCAAGACATTGTTATGATCCCGGCGATCACATTTATAAAGCTTATACACATCGCCCCTTTTCAACCCACTCATCGTTCTTATTCTGACGGCAAAATAGCCGCGCCCAACTTTGTTTGCAACCTTTCTCAATCGCCTGCCACTCACTCAAGTTGATGAGCATAACACGGAGAACTGTCAAATTTTGCCAAAGGTAGGGCGACGGACGAATCGCTGCACCCTCGAAGCGATTGCGCAACGTAATTATTTCAGGTATCGGGCATGGCTGCTTTGAGTTTGGACGCCGGACAGGTTTACCCCGAGCAGGCAGCTTGCGGCGGCGGAAGAAAGAAATCTTGTAAGCGTTCACCGGCTCATTTAGTAGAGGGGCCGAATCGTCAGCACAATATGTTGTGGTAGACTCGTGA
>JAKEHD010000713.1 GCA_022615215.1 Blastocatellia bacterium | reverse complement strand
CTGATTGGGGGTGACCGGAGTGGAGACGAGACGCCGCGTCACCCAGGTCGACAGCGGGCGAAAGCCGATGGTATCTCCGTTCAAAATTGTCATTTCATCCCGCGCACAATATAGCTGATAGCTGATGGCTGATAGCTGATAGCTGATGGCTGATAAATGCATCTGTGAAAGTTTTCTCTATCGTATCCCTTTATGTTTCCGTAAAGAGTTGAAGCCAACTCTGTCGGCGCGAATTTGAATCGAATAGTTTGTGACAGGTGGTATACTTGAAGCAGCAGCGAATCCAGCCCCGACAGGCAATTACCAGGGAGGTCTGATAGTGAAAAGCAAAGATACAGCCGCACAACTCATAGCGGCGGCGACCGGAGCGACTCTTGCCTACTACGGTTTTAAGAAAGGCGGCGTTGCCGGAGCGATAGTGGGAATTCTCGGAACAGGCTTCGCGGCTTCGACCCTCGCAGCGACGACGACGATGGAAGCGGACGAGCCGCGCGCAATCCGTCAAAGCGTCGAAGTGATGGCTTCGCCCGAACGCGCATTCGAAATGTGGTCCAGGTTTGAAGATTTTCCTCGCTTTATGAAGCATGTTTCAGAGGTGCGCAAAACGGGCGAGCGCGCGTTTCATTGGGTGAGCGAGTCTCCGCTCGGTCGGCGCGCGGAATGGGACTTGGAACTGACGGCAAGCCATCCCGCGCGCTACATCGCGTGGCGCTCGACTACGCCCGGAGTGTCAAAGAGCGGCGAGGTATATTTCGAGCCGACCGAACGCGGCACTCAGGTCTTCGTGGTCCTGCGGCGCGGGCGGCTTTCGGGACCGCTTGGCGTGATGGTCGAAAAGATCGAGAGCCGAAGCATCGAATCGAGACTGCGCGAGGACTTGCTCAGGTTCAAACAATTGATCGAGACAGGCGAAATCACAACCGCCCCTCAGCCGGGCAAATCCGAAGATATGCGACTCGCGGAAGGTGTCGCCTGATGAAATGTCTTGCCTGAAAACTCCCGACTTTTGCGCGCGGAGGTCAGGCCGGAGAAACGCGCTCGGCTTCTTCTTTAGAGATGCGTGCGACCCGGATTTCGGAATCGATCTCGCCTCCGAAGATCAGTAGAAGTCCCACCAGATACAACCATATCATCATTATGATGACCGCGCCGAGGCTGCCATAAGTCGCGCTGTAGCTCGGCGCAAATCGCAGGTATAGAGAAAAGAGTTCCGACGTTACAATGAAGGCCACAGTCACAAAGAGAGCGCCGGGTGTGATCCATCGCCATCGCTTTTTAACGTTCGGCCCGAAATAGTATATGATCTCTATCCCGAAAAGCAGCAGCGCGCATCCGAATAAATAACTCACCATGCTCCACAGTGTCGCAAACGCCGAGCCGATACCTAAAAGACTTGCGAGCCACCCGCCTGTATAACGTGTAAACATGATGAGCGCCGTCCCGCCTGCGACCAGAAGCGATAGCGCGATGGTGAGGCCGGCGGCTATCGCTCTCGTTTTCCAGTAAGGGCGATCTGTCGCATCGAAGGCGGCGTCGAGCGCGCTCACAATCGAGGCCACGCCCGTCGAGGCCGCCCACAGAGTGCCTAGAATGCCGAACGATATGAGACCGCCGCTGCGATTTTCCACCACATCGATGATGAACTGCCTGACGAGGGTGACGACCTCGACGGGCGCGAATCTCGCGGCTGCGTTGATGATGTTTTCCTGTAGGCCGGGCATAAACCCGACCAGGCTCGTCAGGAAGATCAACATAGGAAAGAGCGCAAGCAAAAAGTAATAGGCAAGCTCCGCCGCTCTGCCAAAGGCGTGGTCCTTTTCAGCCCCTCTCCATGCCCCTAGCGCCAACTCTTTGAGCGTAAGACCTGCGAAGAAGCGATTGCCCATAACGCGCCGGTCCCTACACTATATCAATCCGATCTGTCGCGGCAAAACAGGGATGAATGACGACTTGTGTTATTTGGAACTTGCGGATGATCAGGGAAGCCGAGAAGAGGGTGTTTAGAGTACCGGCTTCAGCCGGAGTAGCCCGGTCGCTCAGGCCCCTGCCGCCTGAAGGCGGTACTCTGAACTCCATTTTAAATTCGATCGTCGCGGAGATTCGAGATTGACACGCGCCGAGCGCCGGGGATTCAATTAGGGCGGCAGGCTTTTATAAAACGAGCGAGCGGTTCGGAAGCTGAGACGCGGCGACTGACTGCCGACCACTGCGGAAGGGGGAAGAGATTATCCTGGATATGGAAAAAGGCGAAAACAGACCCGCGCATGAAAAGAGGCATTTGGAGGTCTACGTAGACGATGAAGATGTGCTGGCGGAGGTGCTCGATGTCACGGAAGGCGATTACCAGTGCGTGACGATAAATCACTCGTGGCCTGAGAAGGGCCTGCTCGAAGGCGACGTAATACTTTTCGACAGGGGCACTTATGCCGACACGGGCGACATAGTATTGATAGAAGAAAGGGGGCAGAGAAGAGCCGGTCTCGTGTTTGAGCCGGGCTTTCTTGAGACGCCTCTCGGCAGCCGCCCACTCGAAGCGCAGGAGCAAATCATAGGTATAGCCGTCGCGCTCGCCCGGAGGCTCAGAAAAGATTGAGGGATAGAATTCGAACCACAAATTCCGACAGCATCAGTAAAATTTGATACCTGCATAAAAGCCTTCTGTCCTTCTCTCACGTGTCAGTCAAGCTGACGGCCTTATGCTGACTCATTGAGACAACGCCTGCCGATATGATACCTTTTCACCTTCATAATTCTATCTAAGCGAAGACGAAGGGAGGCACAATGTCGCAGTCGAACATCGATTCCATTTTGAAAGAGAGCCGCCGTTTCGAGCCGACAAAATCGTTCAGCGATGCGGCGCATATAAAGGGCCTGGAAGAGTACGAGCGCATATACCGCGAGGCTGAAAGCGACCCCGAAAAATTCTGGGGCCGCG
>JAKEHD010000712.1 GCA_022615215.1 Blastocatellia bacterium | reverse complement strand
TGATGACCTGGACGGTGGCGTTGTTGAGCGTGACGCCCGACTGTGCAAACATCCCTGTGAAATCAGCGGGCACCTGTCCCCGGTTGAGTATCGCTGCGTAAGCGGCTATTTTGGCGGTGGGGACAGGTATGAACGGCATCAGCAGCGAATTTGAAAAGACCTGAGCGTAACCGACCGGAGCGGACGGATTAGAGACGCCGCGCAGACTGAACGGCTCGAATCTGTAATTGAATGCCGTAGAGCCACTGAGCGTCTGGTTTGCGACATCATTCTGCATGACGACGACGAAATCGCGGAAAGCCGAACCATCGGATTTGGTGACGGTCGCCGCCGCGCGTGTGAGATAGCCTTGCGCGGTCTTGTCCTCTGTCCAGGTCGAACCCTTCGGTTCGATTATCAGCGCGCCGTAGAGTCCCTTCTGATGCTGCACGGCCAGATCCGCCGGCGCAAGGCCCGTCGCGCCGAACTCGACCGGAGTCTGTACTATGCAATCATCTTCGGCCGACGGGACGCATCCCGCTTTTATCGAGAGGTCTCCGGCATAGAGATATATCGTCTGTGTCCCGCCGGGAGCGACCGTCTGTTCAGGATTGAACCCGACGTTGATGCCATTGGCTTGTGTGACGTTATAGGCCAGCAATTGGGGATTCAATCCCGCCCGCGAAGAAGTCTTCAATTGAACAGAGGGGAGCGGGTTGTTGTTGAAAGGAGTTCCCGTTCCCAGATCCGTCCTCTGTTGAAACGGCGTTTGAGTCGACGAGCTTGTCGGGTCGAATCGGGAAGTGAGAGTGATCTTTATCCATTCGCCCGCTGCGGCTCGCAGAATGAGCGGCTCGATATTGATGCCCGATTTCAGCTTGCCGCCGCTGTCGAGATCATCGCTGTGGACATAAATGAGCGCGTTCGGATCCGCGGTCGTCCCTACCTGATTCCCGCGCGAGTTGTAATCGAGTTGACCGTTTGGAAGCGACTGTAGCGCCGTGGTCGCCGTGACGGAGAATTCCCGCGTGGGCTGGCTCGTAGCTTTAGCCTCTTCATAGAGCTTCTCGAAATCGAACTTCACGTCCGATTTGACCGCCGTGCCGTCGGGCTTCGAGTTGTTAGGCAGCGGAGCCAGATAATCGGCCGAGCCGGGAGTGCCCACCTGATTTTCATAAGCGCGCATGATCCCCCAGAGGCCGTTCGAGAGTCCCACAGTGTCCGAACTCGGAGCATAGAGATAATCGGCAAATGACGGTAAGGCGGGCAGGCCCGCTTTGCTCGGATGCGGCGTGCTCGCAGGCGGGACTGTAAAGAGCATTTCGAAGTGCTCGCTTATTCCCATGCTCTGCGCGTTGCGATAACCGGAATCCAGGTAGGACGGCTCGAAATTCCATTTCACTCCTTGTATCAGGAAGGAGTGAGCTTGCAGGTGCGCTCCGACGAGCGTGCGGACCTGCACCCTGTCATTCGGGTAAGCGCGCAGGAGCGGCGTGAACGGGTCGCCCGGCTGCATCCCCGGAACGAGCGGCGTGCAAGGGTATATGAACTCTTTGGCAGGCTTGTCGTTGCAGCCGACTGCCGCGCCGGTCTTTATGCTTGTGCCGGGTGTGGGCTGCTTGTTGTAGGCCGGGTCGAATCGCTCAAGGCCCGGCTGGTTGAGAGTATAAGCAAGGCTCGATGTGAAAGCATAAGAGAGGTCGGCCCTCGGGTCTGTGCTGGAAGTCCCTTGCGGGTAGGAGACGCGGAATTGAAGCGGCTCGTTTCGGTAGTTCATCGAATAGGTGCCGTAGTTCCCGGAATTGAAACTGATCAATTGGGCGTAGGGCGCTCCGTTTCCGAATCCGAGCGATTGGTTGGAACCGGGGCACGGTTTGACCTGGTTACTGGAAGTGGCAGTTGGGATTCCCACATTTCCTGTAGCGCCCGTGCCCGTAGTCGGGTCAACGTGCGGATTCAGCGCATTGCAAGGGTCGGCCCACGCCTCGGCTATTTCGGGCGTGTAAACCGATAGCGTCTGCGGGACCGGAACCCTGCCCGTAGTCGGGTTGGTCGCTATGACCGTGTAGTCCGTCCCCGGATAGGTCTGCCCGTCCTTGACTATATCAGGCTCCTTGATGGTCCATTGCTTGTTGGCCGTCACGACGCTGACGGTGGAGTTTGCGGGCAGGGTTATGCCCACGCTTGCAAAGAGGCTCGGAAAATCGCTCGGCAACTGGCTCCTGTTGAGTATGGCGGCGTAAGCTGCGGTCTTGCCACCTTGTCCGAGTTGCGCTGTGTTGAAGAGCGCCGACGCATTAGGGTATTTCGCAGGGTCGAACTGTTTTGTCGACACTTCGGGTATGCTGTCCTTTGTGTATGCGAGCGCCATGTCCTGGAACTCTATGGCGAATTCGCGGTAGCTCTCCTTCGGATCGTCCGTCACTATATAACCTTCCCAACTGGTCGGGCCGCCGTCCGTGCGCGTGTTCATGCGCTCGCCCGTAGGCAGAAACCAGGTCGAGTTTTCAGGTTCGACGAGCAGGCCCGCGTAAAGCCCGACCTGCTGATGGGTCGAAGGGCCGAAATGATCGTGCGTGAAGACGGTGCGAAGGGTGCGGTCTTTGCCCATGTCGTTGAGCAGGGGGTCGGAATCCCATCTCTGAATAGTCGTCTGCGCGCCGTCCCAGTTCTGGCCCGCCGGAGCGTCTCCGAATGTGTCGGGATACCATTCTTTGTATGGTTTGACCGCGAGTATTTCCTGGCTCATCCAGTCTATGAACTGGCTCTTGGGGTTGAATGCGTAAAGTCCGCCTTTGGCATTTACAGCATGTATGCGGTCGCGGACTTCGTCAGGGCTGAGAGTGCCGTCTTCATAATTGAAACCGTTCCCCGCGCCATCGGAAGATGTCACATCGAACTTCACGAGATGTATGTGCTGGCCTATCACATCGGTCGGAGTGCGCACCTGGAAATCATCCAGTTCGTAGTAGAAGGGTGCCAGGTCCGTGTGCCAGAATTCTATGGAATCTCCCGTGTTCGAACGGAAGAAGAAAGGCTCAGGCGGGCGCTTGCCGGTCGTTGTGTCCTTGATGTCTCCCCAAAGGGTCAGGAACCTCTGTTGCGGGTAATGCCATCCGCTCTTATTCAAGACGACATCGGTTTGAATGACTGCGGCCTTGTAACGGCGCGTGTTGATGACCGAGTCGCCGTAGTCGTTGACATCGGGGGCGGCGTAAGGCGCGCCCGGCGCGGGGGGCAGTCCGTTGAGCACGAAGTTCCCCGGATCGCCATTCGGCTGGATGCTCGGATGCGTGCGTATGGCGTGCGTGGCCATTGCAGCCTTTTCAACCTGTGTGCCGTCTTCAGGGAGACGGAACGCTGTGAGAGAGCCTGCGATGAAAGTCTTCTGGTTTTGCAGGCGTTTGTCTTCCGTGCTGTAGCGCGCGAAGTCTTTAGTGAAGTCCCATCGGGTATAAAACTCGCGGACGATCTCTCCATTCAGAATGAGGTGGCGCGGGAGTCCTCCGTCGAGATACTGCTTCTCGCCGTTATTGAGGATGGGCTGACCTTGCTCGTCCTCTTTCCACGCGAAGTCGAGCGGCGGATGGGGAGCGCGATGGCCCGCGACTCCCGGAATGAAGAAGGGGAAGCCGGGGTTCTTGTATGTGGGCGTCCCTTCGGGGTCAAGCCCCGCCTGTTCCACTATGGCCCTGCGGCCGTTGTAAGTCAGCCTGACGTTGGAAGGAATCAGGGCCATTGCGAGAGTAGGCATAGGCACTATGGCAGGTATGGGGGTGCCGTTCGGGATTTCACCGTCCGGCAGGGCGCGATTCCATACAGGATTGCCATACTGCTCAACCCCCGCCACAGGGCGGCCGTATTCGTCAAGTTTCGTGCCCGCTTCGAAAACGTCGTGAACGCGCCACAATGCCCACATGCCCTGCGCGAAATGCGGATAGAAATGGCAGTGGAATATCGAATCCCCGACCGTAAGGTTGCGATTCCCGCTTCCGTTGTAAGTGATCTCAAGCGTATAAGCCACGCCCGGAACGATCAACTGACTGTCGAGATAGTGACCGTTGTCGCTGTTGGGCGAATGCAGCCACTGATGCGCGTGCAGGTGGTGAACGTGTGGGGGACCGGTTCCCGCGTGCAGTATTCGGAATTTGACGTGATCGCGCATGTAGCTGTGATAAACATTCGACGGATCGTCGGGGTAGAAAGCCTTGGTCGCCTTGTGAGGATCGGGAGCGATGAAATTGCCCGGATCAGTTTTGACTTTGGACCCCCGGTCGGGATTTGTAATCACCTGGGCGTCGGCATTGGCCGGTTTATCGACGATGATCGCAGGGTCGCCGACCGCCCAGGATGCGAGGAAGAACTCTTCATATTTGAGGTCCACGGCGTCCTTGTTGCCCATCGGACCCACGCCGAGGCGATTTGCCAGTATCTCAGACCCAATGCCCGCGACGCCGTAGTTGATGGCGAATCCGTCTTCCCCGGCTTTCAATGTCTCTTTCAGATTTTGATTGTTGTATATAGGGAACGCCTGCACGAGGCTGCCGGGTTGATGATAGATGATCGTATATTCGCGGTAAGGCTGGCGGCGGTCGGGCGTCGCAGGATTCTCGCGGAAAGAGGGACTGTTGTGACTGTAGGGAAACCTGTTCGCGTTCGGGCCTGTGATGATGGCCGTAAGATCCGTGTGAACGAGTTCGAGGCTGGCAGGGTAGACATTGAGATTGGGTTCTTCCAGTTTCACGAGGTAGACCTTGTTTTGATCCGTGATAAGCCAGCCTTTTCCTTCCACTTCGTTGGTCACATCGGCGCTCTCGGAGAGCGATATGTTGTTTGCTCTAAACAACTGCTTCAAACTCGCCGAGACGATCCCTGCCTTCAATCCATCGACGGCTCCGGGCAAGCTGCTGGTGGCGGCTCCGAACAGCCGCGCGCCTGCATTGGTTTTAAGCATACTGAGTATGGGCGTGCCGTCCGGGTAGGTCGCCTTGTAATTGATGAGCGGGTGTCCGCTCACTCCATAGAGATGGCCGTCGTTTGTGACCCCGACTTCCGACGATTGCACCGTGCGCCTGAGCGGGTTGAAGGTCTTCAACGTGCCCCTCTTCAGTTCTTTTTCATCCGCGCGCTCGATGATCGGTTTGCCGTAGGCGTCGGTCTTGGGAGCGATAGTCATATTTGTATTGGCGGGAACCGAATAGGCGTCAGTGACCTTATAAGACGATTCATGAAGATCGGTTCGAGTGACCTGGCTGCGATACCACTCGGCACCTTCGGGCTGAACGTTGACCGCGCCGAAAAGCCCCAGCCCGATCTGGCCGCCTGATGGGTCGGCGGCGCTGTAGAGAAGGAAGGAGCCTTCGGCGGGGGCGAAGTATGTATAAGTTTTGGTTTCGCCGGGCTTGGCCGTGCTGTTGGGATTGCGGCCCACCCAGGAGGCGTCCGATTCGATGCCGCCCACCAGATTCAAGCCCATGACATGCACGCCTGCGTAGCGCGTGTTCGCGTTCGCGCTCTGAGTGTTTTGCGGAGATTCGCTCAAGAGATTCGTGAACTGTATCTCAAGGCAATCGCCCACATTCATGCGCAGGGCGATGGGGCGAGCGCGCTTGTCCGTTCGCAGGCGGACGCTGCCCGGTTTCAGAGGCAGATACTTTTCCGGGTCTACATCCTGACCATACTCATTGATCGGAGTCTCGGTGGAAACCACGTCCCGCTTCAGGGCATATATCATCCCGCCGGGGTTCGCTCCCCCGAGGCGATTGACCATGAAGGGCTGGTCGAGCGCCACGACGTTCGCCGTGATGGTCCGCCGACACTCCTGCTGGGCGTTTGCCGACCCTGAGATCACAAGCAACAAGAACAATGCTGTAAGCCCATAGAAGATACGCGCGAAAGCGTTTCCATGACTTTTCATGAGCGTCTCCCTCCTTCTTTAAGGAAAAAGTAAAAAGGCGAAAGGAAAAAGTGAAGAGGTCCGTTTTTGCCTTTTTACTTTTTCCTTTTTACTTGGAGCGAAGCGACTTATGCTCCTCATCGCTAATAAAGACGGATGGCGGGGGTGATTTGTGAAATTTTCGACTTCAGACTTTTTCTATGTGAGAAATTTTGCACGTAAAGCAGGCGGGTTGCACCGATAATTGTGCTTGACTTGTCCTCGCTAACGCGGTTATCCTGCGGCACAAAAGGAGCTTGTAAACATTATGAAAGTGCCATACACTCAGCAGTTCACGCCTAACCAAACTCCCCTTGAAAGGCTCCTGCCTATTCTTCGTCAGAACTCATTCACCACCAAGGCAGGCAATCTACGCGGAGCTATCGCAGCAGCCTTTTTCAAAAATAAAGCTGACCCTGAGAAGTTAGCGGGCAATACTCTTATCGCACTACGATTCTACGGCATAATTGATGAAACCAACTTGATAACGGATTTCGGTAAACAGCTAGTGGCCTGTCAGGGTAAAGAGGACGAAGGGCACAAGCTGCTAGCTAAACATATCCTGCTTAATTTGGACGGCATCGGTATTGTCGAAACTCTAAAAGAGATGAAACTCGCGGGTCTGAAGATAGAATTAAAATCTCTACCAGATGAGCTCCGGCAGCGAGGTTTCGAAGTAAGCAGTAATTCCAGCGACCTCTCTGGTGTAATTAACTGGCTTCGCAAGGCACATGTTTTAAGTGGATACAATGTTAATGCAGTAGAGTATCAAGCCATAGTAGGGCTTTCACCTGAAAAACTCGAAGCGGCAAAAGACCTGACGGGCGAGCAGATAGGCTTCTTAAAAGCGATGGTGGCTCTAAATGTACAGGACTGGACACCCTACAACGTAATAGCCAGGCATGCCGAAGAATTATATTCCGGTCAAATTCGATACAACTGGAAGGATATAGTTGCTAGGGTTCTGAAGCCTTTAGAAAATACCGGGTTTATTGAGGTGCGCAAGAAGACGAAACAGGATAAGAAAACCCCGGAAGGTCGCGGTGGAAAAGTTGCGGATGTTAAGCCGACTGGAACCTTCGAAAAAGAGTTTGCCGAACCCTTACTTGATGCGCTTTACCGTGTGGCTGGCTTTAACCAAATACGAGCCATTCGCAGCAAATCCCTTGACGATGTGGTTGCAGACATCAAGCAAAGAAAAGACCCTCATAAGAGCGGCAAGGCGCTTGAGGTATTGGCGATTCGACTATGTCAAATGCTTGATCTACAATTCATGGGCTGGCGCGAAACCGATGTGGAAGTAGCGGGCGGAGGCGAAGTGGATGCGATGCTGCATTCGTCTCGTCTTATTTACTCGCGATGGCAGGTACAATGCAAGATCGGCAGGATCAGTCTGGAAGCGGTTGCCAAAGAAGTAGGGATGCACAAAGTCACGCTGGCAAACGTGATTTTGATTGTGAGCACAGGGTCGGCAACAAGTAGTGCAGTGACATATCGCAAGAAAATCGTAAGCAATAGCAACCTTAATATAATATTCATTGATGGCACTGCCCTAAATAAAATCATCAAAGATAACTCGGCTCTCATTGAGATACTTCGCCATCAAGCGCAAGATGCTTTGACTCTCAAGCCAACAGGTATAGGGCTTAAAGGTACACCACCTTCACAAGAAGGCGGGCCGGGGGTATCCGGCGATTCAGAAGGTAATGGGACCGGAACAGTTATCTCATCTAAACCGGGCAGAAAGCTTGTGCCAGCCTATTCAACAAATATGGGATCTATGTACTGCGGCGACGCGCTGGAAGTCCTGCCCATTCTGACTGAGCAAGGCTTTCGGGCGAAGCTGATAATAACATCACCCCCTTTCGCGCTTGTGAAAAAGAAAGAGTATGGCAACGAAGACGCTGAATCTTATATTTGTTGGTTCGAGCAATTCATCCCATACTTTAAGCAGGTTTTAGAGCCCAACGGCAGCCTTGTTATTGATATAGGTGGTGCATGGATTAAAGGGTTGCCAGTGAAATCCATTTACCATTTTAAATTGCTAATAAAATTGTGCGAGAGCGGTTTTTATCTAGCCCAAGACTTTTATCATTATAATCCCGCAAAACTGCCGACACCTGCCGAATGGGTTACGGTTCGCCGGTTACGAGTGAAAGACGCAATTAATAACGTTTGGTGGTTGACGCTAGACCCATTCGTAGATGCAGACAACCGCCGTGTGCTTAACCCTTATAGCAAGAGCATGGAATCCTTGCTAAAGAATGGATACAAGCCGGCATTGCGTCCGTCCGGGCACGATATAAGTGACAAATTCCAGCGTGATAATGGCGGGGCCATTCCTCCTAACCTGCTTCAGTATTCCAACACTGAAAGCAATAGCTATTATTTACGACGTTGCAAAGAAGAGAATATAAAACCCCACCCTGCCCGATTCCCGCAAGCACTGCCTGAATTTTTCATTAATTTCCTTACTTCCCCCGGTGATTTAATCCTCGACCCACTCGCAGGCTCAAATGTTACAGGTGCGGCTGCTGAAAGTTTGAATCGGCAGTGGATAAGTATTGAACTCAATCCCGATTATGTCGCAGGCTCTAAGTTTCGATTTGAGCCTCCTGCGCCATCACCATTGCCGAAGGAAACCCCTGGGTCGGAACCGCTACCGCTTTTCACTAATTCAGACGAAAGTTTCGTCAACTGAATTTTGATGCAAAGCCATTTTTTGTACAGAAATCCCGCTGGCACACAAGCCAAGTCCCAATCGAACCTTTTGTGCAAAGCCTATTTGAGGAAACACTCTTCTGGCGCGAGGGTCAATCATCACTCAGATGAAACCCGTCCACGCAGGCTATCCATCCGCCGTCGGGCGCGGGATGCGCGTCAATATGGTGCATGCCTCTGAGGTTCCAGACATGCTGGGCTGCTGGGGTGGTCGGGACGCCGACTGCGGTTCCGTGCTGGGGTGCTGGCTCCATGTCTCCCCTGCTCCCCTGCTCCCCTGCTCCCCTGCTTCCCTTCAAGATGGGACTCGCGGCGATCTCTTCTTCCGTATAATCGGCAGTCGTCAGTTCTTTTATCTCGAAAGCCCTGACGGCGGAACCGTATCTCGGATGGCAATCCTGCGCGAATCGAATCAATCTGTCATTGAAGACCAGCACCCTGCCTGCGGGCCTCGCCCTCCGCGCGTCGCTACTTACGATGGGACTTTTCGGATGCTCTCTCCACGGGCCTTTCAACTCGTCGGCAAAGTAAAGCGCAAGCCTGTCGTGCAGGTCGGGCGCGGTGCATACGAACATCCACCACTTGTCGGCGAAGCGAAAGACGGAAGGGTCCGCGCCTCGCACTTCGATCAAGGTTGCGGCGTGTGACCACCTCAAGGGAAAAGAGTCGGCCCTGTACAACTGAATGGCGTTCAGGGGAAGGGTCTCAGGGAGCATGTAATACTCGCCTTCCCACTTGAAGACATAAGGGTAGGACAGATGAAAAGGTTCGTCCAAAACGATTTGCCGGTAAGACCAATGAAGCGCGTCTCGGCTCGTCGCAAGCCCGATTTCTCCCTTGCCGGTCTCGCTGTTTTTGACCTCGAAAAACATGTGCCAGGTCTCTTTCTCTCTCACCATAAACGGGTCGGCCACGAAATCGGCCGTTGTGTCCGATACGTCGCGGCCACAAAGAACGGGATTTTCTATTCCCGAAGGCGCAAGGAGATCGAAAGGCGATTCGCCCTTCAGGATTCCTATAGACCATATAGACCAGGCTCTATTCATAGTCAGCCGTCAGCTATCAGCTATCAGCCGTCAGCTATCAGAATAAAGACGGATTGCTGACCATTGATGGCTGATGGCTGAAGACTGATAGCTGTTATCACTTTCCCGCGCGGCCGTCGAGCGGCGAGCGGCGATGCAAACGCACGGCCGGGTTGGGCGATTCGAAGACCGTAAGCAATCGTCTCACTTTGCGGGACTGAAAGCCCTCCTTTACAGTCGGGCTACTGACATTGCTGCCCGGACTCGATTCCGCTTTTGCCTTTTGCCTCTTTACTTTTTCCTTCGTTTCGTCCCACCCTCCCATCTTCAGAAAGCCCTTCCGTGTGATGATGCAACCTCCGTCGCAAAGCAAAGCCCTTCCCTCGCGGCGATTTTCGTACAACTCCATATTGTTGAGGTTCCCATCGAGAACTTTTTGAGTCTCCTCTTCATCAAGGGCCACCACATCCCGAAACAGGCTGACGAAATCATACTCCAGGCACATCATCAAATTCGCCTTGATGTCCGGCCAGGGCGCAACTATATCGCTGTCCGTGAATATGAAAAAGTCCTTGCCCTCTTCGAGCATCTCGAATCCCAGATCGAAGGCGCGGCTTCTGGTAAGCGGAAACGATGAATGATGAACGCGGATATGATTCACCGGATTTTGACCCATAGTCACACAGGTTTCACGGAGGAGCGGGGGAGCAGGGGAGCAGGAGGGCAGGGGAGAAGGAAAGCACCCCAGCACCCCAGCACCCCGGCTCCCCTGCTTATCTGTGTTATCTGTGTCATCTGTGGTTGAACCCTCCCTCACGGTCAGGCTACTGAAGCCTTCGTTCATAATTCCGCGTTCATCGTTCCCCCAGAGTATCACTCCGTCTTGCTCGACGACCGCGATGGCAATATCGGGCGAGAGGCGCGCGTAATGATCTATTAAAAATCGCAGGTTGCGATCACAGGTCGCAATGAAACCCTCCCTCACGGTCGGGCTACTGAACAGATGAGCTATAACGACGGCCGTTCTTTCAAGGACGCGCTCCATCTCGGTCGAGCATAAAACCAGGGACTCCTTCATGCGCCAGGTGCTTATAGTTCGCCCGGCTATATCGGAGTAGCCCTCTTCCTGCCACGCGAGGTGAGGCATGAGGCAATAGCAGTTGAAGTCCCTCTGCAAGATGGTGTTGTTCACGTCTACGGGACGGAGCGCCTCGCCGTTCAAGGCTATGAAGGCATCATAAACGGTGCTCTTGAGCGCATAAGCATGAGTGGCGGCCGTAGAGGTCACTTTGAATACGTTGTCCGCGAGTCTTACGGGTTCTTCCCAATGCGAGCCGCCGAGTAAGATCATGTCCCAATCAGAGGGAATCTGCCCGGCGTAGCTTGAAAACTTGTCGTTCAAGTGCTCATCGAAGACCACATCGTCTTCGAAGATCAACACGCTCGGAGCATGACGATTGCGGGCCTCGCGCACGACCGACAGATGGCTGTAGAGGCACCCCAAGGCCCCGGCCACATCATTCCATCCGGCGGGCGGTTCGAGATGTGCGCCGACGACGGCCGGGAATCGAATCACATCGTTGATGCTGTGGCGCGCGAACTCTGCACTTGCCCGCGCCCAGCGATCCGGTCTCGTGTCGAGATTGATGCAGACCTTGTATGGAAAAAATTCGCTCAGTGTCATCTGTATGCCGTAAGGGTCAGAACCTGTAGTCGAACATCTCCAGGTCTCTGGCAAACAGCGCGCTTACTATGCCTATCATCTCTTCGTCATAATAGGCGCGATAGTTATTGTGATTCGATTTATTCAGCTCGGGCAATGGGGGCGGCCGGACGCCTACTCTTCGGCATACGTGATCGAAGTCTTCGTTCAAGTTCTCATACCTGCCGATGAAATCGACGATGACGGAATCGTCTTCCATAAAGAATTCACACTGAAGAAAAGGGCTGGGACCGCCTCTTGAGGTCCAGTGTTCGGGGCACCCCGATTTGACCCAACTCTCGAAACTGTCGAAGCGATCATACTCTCTTTGCGTTCGGTCCTGCTTCTGATAGAAGAACCATGAAACGAGCATATCGAAAGTGTTTCTGACAAACCCGAACTTGAAGCGGCTCTCCCAATCCTCCACACGGGGCCTGATTTCGCGGGCCGGCAGATGCTTCCATTTTCGAAAACCCTCCCTTACGGTCGGGCTACTGAATGAGTCGAGCGCCGCGTGTATGGAGTTGGTCGCCGTCTTCGGGACGCTTATATAGACGAAATCACGCATGCTCTGCGCCTCCAATAAATGTATTCATTCTGTCAGCCAATCGCATAAGCCGCCGCTTCGGATAGCGAGCCGACCTGCGGCGGACGGGCCAGATGAAAGCACCGGCCGCCGCGAGATGAAAATGCAGCCGGAGCATAAAAAGCCCACGACGCGAGAACCCTCGCCCGGCTCCTTGCGAAACCGCCCCGGTGAATGCCCGCAGTGTCGCAAAAGACCATCGTCCCGCGCGGACCCGCGCACAGAATGCGGTCGGAATCCGTGACCGCCTCCGCGATGATATGGTCAGGCGGATGAAGATAGCCGTCCGCTCCTCTCCCTTCAGGCAAGGGCCAAAGATGAGCGAAGGGACCGCCTCGCCGACTTCCGGGTATATACTCCAGCGCGCCGCTCTCTTCGTCCACGTCGCTGAAGTAGAGAAAGACCTTCAATTGTTCCCATTCGTCGCGATGCCAGGTTTGCGCGCTCTTTCGCGGGCGCAGTTGGATGTGACAGGGAACCCTGTACTCTATATCTATCTCCCTCAGTTTCGACCAGAGTTGCAAGAAGGCATTGACCGTGTCGACGACGAGGGGGTCGAGCGCCAGGCGAAGAATAGCGTCGGCCGGATCGACGGGACCGTCGCTGCCGAACTGTCGCGCCACGAAATCCGGCGGAGCATTTTTCTGATTGCATCCTCCCCTGATCCATCGGGCGAATTCGTTATGAAGCTCTTCGACGCCCCGGCGGACCCGCTCGCTGCAAACGAACGAGTCGACGGCCGATGCCGCTTTTTCCCATTCCGCCTCGGCACGTCCGGCGAAGAGTTCATCGAATGAGACCAGGGCTATCCCATGCTCCCTCAGTTGATCGACCACGCCGAGTTGTGCATCGGAGAGCGAGGGCGGATGCTTTTTGAACCTGCGCCGACTCGATGGATTGCGGAAGAGTTCACTGTCGAGGCGATACCTGTAATTATCGACCGCCATAAGAGCCTTCGAATAAATATCCTCTACCATGTACACGTCCGTTGTTAGTCGGTCAGCTATCAGCCGTCAGCTATCAGCTATCAGCCGTCAGCTATCAGCTATCAGCCGTCAGCTATCAGCTATCAGCCGTCAGCTATCAGCTA
>JAKEHD010000711.1 GCA_022615215.1 Blastocatellia bacterium | reverse complement strand
TTTTATGTATATGCTCAGACTTTTGCAGCACATTGGCAGGCCACAGAGGTCTCCCGGCTGCTTGTGGTAGGGAAGGGTTGCTTGCGCCCGATGCTTGCTCTATAGCCACTCGCGGGTGCAAGCAACCCTTCCTGACCTGTGATCTGGGGTCACTTGTTGATGAAAGCATACTCGGCTCTATGGTCAACCATAAAAAACTGCTTGTCTGAACACATACATCTTTATCAAGAAAGAAATCTTTATGCGAACAATTTATCCTCGTAGTCGTAAATCAACTGTCAGACGAGGACGAAGAAAATCAACCACCGTATTGCACGGATTACACAGACTGTTGATCCGTGAAATCTGTGTGATCTGTGGTCAAAATCGGAATCAAACATTTCAACCAAGGAGATGCAATCTATGCGCGCGCTTAAAAGAATCGTGTTCGTGCTTATGTTAGTAACCGTCGCAATGGCCCAGTCGACGGAGCCGCCCCTCTCGGACACTCGGCTTACTGTTCACACGCTCGTCCGGGAAGATATTTTCGCCGGATTTTTGGCCAACGATATGGAGCGTTTCTCAAGAGGAGAAAAGAATATCGAGTCGCTGCTCGAAAGCCGTCCCGGCGCAAAGGCCGACCTTCTGGCCTGGAAAGGCGGTGCGGCGCTTTACCGCGCCGTGCGCGCCTACGAAAACAACCGCAAGGAAGAGTTTCAACAAAAATATGAGCAGGCTGTTGATCTTTTCTCCCAGGCTCGCGAGCTTTCCCCAAAGAACGCGGGAGTCGCCGCCATCACCGGAGGCAGCTACGTTATCTTTGCCGACCGGCTCCCGCAGGAGTTGCGCGCAGCAGCATGGTCTGAAAGCTACAACGCTTACAAAGTGCTCTGGAAAGAGCAGGCTCCCATTGTCGAAAGGCTGCCCGTACATATTAAGGGCGAACTTTTGGGCGGACTCGCCCAGTCTGCTCAACGCACCGGCCGCACGGAAGAGATGGCGCTCTACCTCGACAAGATACTTGAGGTGCTCGGCAACACTCCTTACGAGTCTGTTGCCAAACAGTGGAAGAAGAACCCGCAGGCTGCCGCAAGCGGAAGCGTCACATGTCTCACCTGTCACAACCCCGGACGCCTCACCCCTCGCCTGGCTGCACTCAACGGTAAATAACAGCTATCAGCTATCAGCTATCAGCCATCAGCTATTAGAGCGGAAAGCTGACGGCTGACGGCTGACGGCTGAAGACTGACGGCTGTTCATTCGTATCTGAGCGCAACCATAGGGTCCACTCTCGTTGCTCTTCGCGCAGGAACATAGCAGGCCAGAAGGGCCACGAGGATGAGGAGCGCGGAGACCGCAACGAATATCATCGGGTCAGTCGCGCTGACCCCGAACAGCAAGCCTGCCATAAGGCGCGTCACGGCCAGCGCCGCGCCAAGCCCCGCAATCACGCCTGCCACTGCCAGCACGATGCCCCTTCCCATAATGAGCCTGAGAATATCTATTCGCCCGGCCCCTAACGCCTGCCTTATGCCTATCTCCTGCGTCCGCTCGCTGACCGCATAAGACATGACTCCGTAAATGCCCATCATCGATAAAAGCAGCGCCGCGCCCGCGAAAGCGCCGAGCAGTAGCATGTTATACCTGCGGTCTGCAATCGAACCGGAGAAGACCTGCTGCATCTCTTCGAAGCTGACCGGAAGATTTTTATCCACCGCCTGGACCTGACCGCGCACGGCCGAGACCATAGCGGAAGGGTCGCCCGATGTTCGCACAGCGACCGTCATCTCTCTGGCCCGTCCGGGGCGTTGAAGATAAGGCAGATAGTATTCAGGCCGCGCCTCCGCATCTACTCCGCGATGCTTCACATCGCCTACCACTCCGATGATGCTTACCCAGATGTCTCTCTTCGAATCCATGCCACCCGTGCGGAACCGTTTGCCGATGGGGTCTTCTCCCGCCCAGGAGCGGTCAGCCATGCTCCGATTGATAAGCGCCACAGGCGGAGCGTTCTCGTTATCTTGCTCGGCGAGCATACGGCCTTTGATTAGAGGAATGCTCATGGCAGAGAAATAACCGGGGCTGACTATTCGGTATCCGGCGCTGCCTCTTTCATCCGGCTTTCCTTCGATTTCAACCTGCCCGTTGAGATTCACTCCCGCAAGCGGAAGATTGTTGATCGCCCCTGCCGCTTCGACCCCCGGAAGCGAACTGATCAGAAAGAGCGCCTCGCGGTAGAAGCCTGCGGTCTGATGGCCTTCTCTATACTCGGACGAAGGGAGCGACATGCGCATTATCAAAACCTGTTCGGGGTCGAAGCCCGCATCGACCTGCAAAAGGTTCCAGAAACTCTTCGTAAGCAATCCCGCTCCGATCAATAAGACTACGGTGAGGGTGATTTCTGCGACCACGAGCAGATGGCGAAGCCCCTGACGGCCCGCGCCCGCGCCTGACGAGCGGCCTCCGGCTTTGAGTGAGTCGTGCAGGTCGGGCCTCGACGCGCGGAGCGCAGGGACGAGACCGAACAAAAGGCTTGTGAGCAAGCAGAGGCCGAGCGTGTAAGCGAGCGCGCGGCCGTCTATGCCGATTTCATCTATGCGCGGAATATCGCCGGGACCGAGCGCGATGAGTATGCCCACAAGCCAGAAAGCCAGAAGCAATCCCAGCGCGCCGCCAACAAGCGACAGCATAAGGCTTTCAGTGAGCAACTGGCGGATTATACGAGAACGGCCCGCGCCGAGCGCAAGGCGAATGGCCATCTCTTTCTGGCGGCCGAGCGCGCGGGCAAGCAAGAGGTTGGCTACATTTGCGCAAGCTATCAGCAGCACGAAGCCGACCGCCGCAAGCAATACAAGAAGCGCGGGCCGCGCGTCTCCCACGAGTTGTTCGTGAAGAGAGACGACCGCGACGCTCGTCCCCTCATTCGTATCGGGGTATTGCTGTTCCAACTGTCGGCCTATGGTCGCCATTTCGGCCTGCGCCTCGGCGAATGTGACTCCTGGTTTCAGCCGCGCGATGACTTCATAGTTGTGGGCCGAACGCGCGCTCGTGTCTTCGAAGAGTTCGCTCGGTGCCCAGAGGTCCGTCCCATCGGGGAAACTGAATCCTTGAGGAAGGACGCCTACCACATCGAAGCTCGTGCCGTAGACGGTCAGTTTCTTATCGGCGAGATTTCTGTCGCCGCCTAGTCGTCGCTGCCAGAATCCGTAGCTGACGACCACTACGGGATTCGCTCCGGGGCGATGTTCTTCGGCGAGAAAGGTGCGCCCCACAGCGGCCGTCACGCCGAGCGCGGAGAAGAAATCGCGGTAGACGCCCGACACATAAGCGCGCTCAGGCTCAGTCCCGCCGATGACAGTAGCAGGGCCGCCCCATCGCCCCGTGTAGGCCGCCATGTATTCGAAGGAGCGACTCTGCTCGCGCCAGTCGATGAAGTTCAGATGAGAGACGTTCACTTCCCGGCTGCGGCCGGTCGTTTCCCATAGCATAGCCAGCCGGTCGGGGTCTTTATAAGGGAGCGGGCGGAGCAGCACTCCGTTGACCACGCTGAAAATCGCGGTATTCGCCCCTATACCCATTGCGAGGGTCAGCGCCGCAACGCTTGCGAACCCCGGCTTCTTGAGCAGCATTCGAATGCTGAAACGCAGGTCTTTCCACAAAGCTTCCATAGTCTTCTCCTTTGTAACTACTCAGCCGCGTCAGCGGCTGTTGAATTTAGCCGGGTCTTTCAAGGCCCGGAACGAAGCGTCGAATAGATTTCTCGTCGCGCGAGCGACGGTTGAAATCAAACAACCTATTCAATCGTCGCTCACGCGACGAGACATTTATCAACTCGATTTGCAGGCCATAAATGACCTGCCTAAACTCAACCGTCCCTATGGGACGAAGGGCTGAGTAGTTACTCTCCTTTTTACTTTTTACAAAGACCGGATTTCATAAAGATATGATTCGAACCTCTGACACGCCGCATGTCCCCGGCCAATTAGTGACGCGGGCGGCGAAAAGGTTTCAACTCCACTCAGCAAATGCGCAATCTTTCCAGAGGGCGAGAGCTTGGCGAAAACAAATACGGAAAGCTATACTTTGACCCGTATTATCTCAAATACGTGATGCGGACTTCTAAATCTATTACAGCATGAGGATGGGCTTCTTTCCTGTCATCAAAGCAGTAAAAGGCGTATCTCTCTGCTGCCACGTTTTTACGGCCACATCGTCTTGCATGATAGCGGGGCGATTGGAATTTTATACTGTGCTCGTGCTGTTCGCGCCGGACTTCTGGAAACGCTGAGGACCGATTATGCGAAGAGTCCTTATAATAGGATTGCTTTTCCTGTTGATGTACGTTCTACAGTTTCAACAGGTCAGAGTCGATACACCCTTCGATCCCAAATCGCTTGCGACCTTCGGGTTCGTGCTGCTTGCGGCCTACACTTTTGGCGAAATCACAAGCGCATTCGGATTGCCCAAGATCACAGGCTACATAGCAACAGGCATCTTGTTCGGTCCTTATGTCATAAACCTGTTTTCAGATGATGTGGTCAGAGATATCGCCCTCATCAACAACCTGGCCATAGGTCTTATCGCGCTCACGGCAGGGGCCGAACTCAAGGTGAGCGGGTTGAAAGCAGTAGCCAAAAGCCTCACGCTCATCGTCTTCATCAAGGGATTTTTGATCCTTGCCGCCATCGTAGGGACCGTCTTCGCCGCGCGTTCTCTCGTGCCCTTTCTCGCTGCGGAATCCGTAGCGCTCGTTCTGTCTGTAGGGATGATATTCGGCGTGCTTGCGATAGGCACATCGCCCGCCGCAACCATAGCCGTCATCAATGAGACGGAATCACGGGGGCGACTGAGCGACATAACGCTCGGCGCAGCCGTTGCGAAAGATGTCGTGATGGTCGTGCTGCTTGCGATTGCCATCTCTCTGACCAGATTGTTTTCGACAGCGGGCGCGGTCTTCGACCCGGCCATACTGATAAAAGTCGGCGAAGAGTTGCTGTTTTCGATAGTGGCGGGCGCACTCTTGGGCGGCATAATCATACTCTACATCAGGTTCGTGCATGCAGAGATGTGGCTCTTCATAGTCGGCCTCATCTTCTTCGCAACGTTTGCCGCTCAGGAATTTCATCTCGAAGCCCTGCTGATGTTTATCGCGGCCGGGTTCGTCGTGCAGAACCTCTCGAAATACGGAGACGAGTTCATCCATCCGGTCGAGCGTGTTTCGCTTCCCGTCTATGTCGTCTTCTTCTCGATAGCGGGCGCGGGGCTGGACCTCATCGCAGTGCGACAGGTGTGGCGAATCGCCGTGATACTCGTCGTAGTTCGCATCATCGCCATCTATTTGGGCACGAAGCTGTCGGTTGTTCTCGCAAAAGAGGAACCGAGGATAAAGAAGAACGCCTGGCTCAGTTTCATATCACAGGCGGGCGTCGTGCTTGGGCTTTCGATCATAGTTGAAAACAATCTGCCCGGACTTGGAGCGGACATAAAGCTTATAGTCCTGGCCACTATAGGCTTCAATCTGCTGATCGGTCCCGTGACTCTCAAAGTCGCCCTCGCGCGCGCCGGAGAGACTAAAGAAGCAAGGGAGCGATTCGGAAAGGATGAAGGCGGAAGGATGAAGGATGAAAG
>JAKEHD010000710.1 GCA_022615215.1 Blastocatellia bacterium | reverse complement strand
CGCTTTAGCGTGCTGCGGCAGCCTAAAGGCTGTACTCTGAGCTTTAGACAAAACTCTCATTCCATGCCGCGCGCAGTATACACAGATTTCACGGATAAAAAGTACATTGGCGCTATCGGCCGTCTGTGTTATCTGTGTTATCTGTGTTATCTGTGTTATCTGTGGTTGAATACTTGCCCCTGACGGCTGACGGCTGATAGCTGACGGCTGATGGCTGACGGCTGATGGCTGACGGCTGACCCTCACGGTACGAGCGATAGCGGGAAGTCCATGCCGTTGGATTTGATGACCGGGTATTGCGCTCCGGCCCTGTACTTTTGCGAGAGCACAGGCAATTGATCGTTGACGTAGCTTATAAGTCCGTACACCGTTACTCTGCGGCTCGCGCTCTTCGAGGCCGCTTCGCCATTCAAGCCTTTCAATAACAGATAGGTGAATATCCCATGTCCGAGATCGCTTACCTCGGCGGCGTTCTGGCTCGAAGTGGTCGAGGCTATGATATGCACGCCCGAAGATCGCGCGAGTTGCACCATCGCCTTACGGTCTTCGTATCCGCGAAACGACGCCAGCGCCGTGCCCGATTTACAGGAGTCCAACAACAGCAAGACCTTCAATGAGCGGACCTTTCGCAACTCTTCCGATATGGTATCCGAAGAGAGACCCTTGACGGCTATCTCTTCGGTCATCTCAGGCTGCGTGACCTCGTAGGGGATGAAATACCATTTTTCAGTCCGGTTGTCTCCGTGCCCCGCGAAATAGCATAAGACCAGATCCTGAGGTTCGGCCCTTTGTTGTAAGGTCTGAAACGTGTTGAGAATGTTTTCGCGCGTGGCCTCGGCGTTATAGAGTTCGATGACGTTCACCGCGCGGAACAGCCCCGCTCCCGTCTTCTCGAAATAGTCGACTATGCTCCTTGCATCGGGGACAGCATAGTTCAGGTTCAAATCCGCATTCTTGTACTCGTTGATGCCCACGACCACAAGATGCAGTGTCGCGTCCTTCACGGGGGCCGAAAGGTTTACGCTCAGTTCGTAAGGCCTGCTTTCTATACGGTCTTTGCTGAAGCCCACCGCCCTGAAGACATTCTCGTCTTCCAGCAGCGTGACGCGGTATGTCTCGACGAACCGCTTTTTCGCGTCGCGCCTGACTGTCAGGCCGCGCTCGTTGCTTGCGACGGCTTTGCCGTTGTGGAAGAGCCTTATCTCGTCGACTCCGCCTCCGAGGTCGGTCGCTTCAACAGTGATCTCAACATCGGGGCTTGAGAAGCTTTCTCCCTCACGCGGGGAAGTTATACGCACCTCCGGCGGCGGGGCGAATCCTTTGACGAGGCTGTAGCCGGTCTCCGGCTCTTCGTCTTCAAGGGCTTTTCTTATGACATCGGGCTTGAAGAAGCGTTCGAAGAACTGGTCGAAATCATAAACACGATTGCCCACGCGCCAGGTCACGTACTCGGATGCTTTTTCGGAACCGTTGTAGAAACCGTCGGGCGTATAGGCGATCCAGTTGCCGTCGTTGAATCCCATCAAGGTGGCGAGCAGCCGCCCAGTATCTGCGGACCATATCTTCGTGGTCGTATCGAGGCTCACCGAAGCGATGAGCTTACCGCTCGGGCTGAAGGCGACCGAGCGCACGTCGGACGAATGGCCTTCGAGGGTGCGGATGACCTTGCCGGTCGCGGCGTCCCATATCTCTATGGTGTTGCCGACATTGCCGGAAGCGATGATCTTTCCATCGGGGCTGAAGGCGACCGAGCGCACATCCGCATAACGCCCCTTGAGCATATTAAGCTCTTCGCCCGTTTCCGTGTCCCACAACCTTATGGTGTTATCGACGCTTCCCGAAGCGAGGATTTTCCCATCAGGGCTGAATGTGACCGAGTAAACCTCTGAGGTGTGCCCTTCGAGCGTGCGAACGAGAGAGCCTGTCGAGGTATCCCATAGCTTGATCTTGTGGTCCGCGCACCCGGAAGCGAGAATTTTGCCGTCCGGGCTGAAGGCGACCGATATGATGAGGCTGTAGTGCCCCTTCAAAGTTTGAAGCACGCGGCCGCTTTCTCTGTCCCACAATTTGATTATATGGTCCCCGCCCCCTGTGGCGAACATCTTTCCGTCCCGGCTGAAGGCGAGGGATTGGACGCCGGATGTATGACCGTCATCGATGTTGCGAATGAGGCGGGCGCTTTTGGCGTCCCACAGCTTTATAGTGTTATCGACGCTGCCCGAAGCGAGTATCTTCCCGTCGGGGCTGAAAGCGAGCACGAGCACGCCCGCCGCGTGCCCGCCCACGCTACGAATCAAATTTCCCGTGCGGGCGTCCCATAACCTTATGGTATTGTCGAGACTCCCTGAAGCTATAACTTTTCCATCGGGGCTGAAGGCGACCGAGCGGGCTTCGAATGAATGGCCTTCGAGGTTTAATATCAATCGCCCCTTGTTTGCGTCCCACAGCGATACGGTCTTCAAACTCCCCGAAGCAAGGGTCTTTCCTACGGGAGAGAAAGCGACCGAAGTGACCGTCGTCTGGAAATCATCTATTGTGCGAATAGTCTTGCCGTTGCCTGTGTCCCATACCCTAACGGTTTTGTCCGCGCTGCCGGATGCAAGGGTTTTCCCATCGGGGCTGAAAGCGATCGAGCGTATGCCCGTTGTGTGGCCTTCAAGCATGCGAATCATCTCGCCTGTCGAAGCGTCCCATAGCTTGATAAGCTTGTCGTCGCCTGCCGAAGCGACGGTTTTTCCATCGGCGCTGAAAGCGACCGAACGCACCTCTGAGGTGTGGCCTTCGAGCGCGCGAATCTGCTCACCTGTCGAAGCGTCCCATAGCCTTACGGTTTTATCATCGCTTGCCGAAGCGAGGATTTTTCCATCGGCGCTGAAGGCGACGGAGTTTACGCGACTTGAATGGCCTTCGAGGTCGAGCAGGAGGCGTCCTGAGCGCGTCTCCCATAGCTTTACCGAATTATCGAACTGGCCCGATGCGAGCGTAAGGCCATCGGGGCTGAAGGCGAGAGAGCGCACGTCGGAAGAGATTTCATCTATGGTGCGGATGGAGCGGCCCGTGTCTGCATCCCACAACTCTATGGTTGCATCCACGCCGCCCGATGCCAGGGTCTTCCCGTCGGGGCTGAAAGCGACCGCGTTGACATAATCGGAATGGGCTTCGAGAATGCGAATCAATCGGCCGTTCGTGGCGTCCCAGAGCCTGACCGTATAATCGATGCTTCCCGAAGCTATGGTCTTTCCGTCCGGGCTGAAGGCGACCGAAGTGACATTGGCGGAGTGGCCGTTTTGAATCACGAGTTCCGGCTTGTCTGCCTTCTGAGCAGAGACCGGCCCATAGAATTGGAATATGAGCCATAGAAGTAAAAGAACTAACCAGCTTGTCTTCTTTAAACTCATGTATAACCTTTCACTATTTTATCTTCGAAGAGTAGACCTCTTGCCTTGTTCCCCACCCGATAACATTAGCACATAGCCGACGAGTCTGAAACCATAACCTTATATGTTTCATACAGATGGTTGCTGCAAAGACCCAAACGGGTATACGAGAGAGAGGCGTGTTCAGGATGGCAAGCGGTATATTATCGAGTTTCGCGCCTCTTTTGTAACGAGAGTGCGGGACGCGCCTTCCCGTATTCGATAGCGATCTTTAACTGCTGAATCAACGGGCATTTTACTTCTCTTTCGTTCCCCATTAATTTAAGTCGTGATTTACGGGCAAGAGCCATCATCGGGGAAGAGAGCTTTTTGAGCGAACTGGATTTCGGCCTGAATTCCTGTGATATAATTCGCCCGCCCCTGAGTCGGGCGAAGGGAAATCATAGCCGAAGGGAGCGCCCCAAAGGATGACCGAACTGGTTCGCACGCTGAAGCTTCGAGACCTCTCGCTGTTGATAGTCGGGTCGGTTATAGGTTCGGGCATATTCCTCGTGCCGGGCGGGGTATTGAGTCAGGTGAAGGGAAGCGCGCTGCTGGCTCTCGCGGTATGGCTTGCGGGCGGACTGCTTTCGCTGCTCGGCGCGCTGACCTACGGCGAACTGAGCGCGATGAACCCAAAGGCGGGCGGACTCTATGTCTACATACGCGATTGCTTCGGACGGTTGCCCGCTTTCCTCTTCGGGTGGGCCTTGTTCTTCGCTATAAGCGGCGGCGCTGTTGCAACGCTTGCCGTAGCCTTCAGCGATAATCTCTCCGAGGTCGTGCCGATGGGGAATATCGGGGCGAAACTCGTATCGGTCGGGATGATACTGGTCGTTACTGCGGTGAACGTGTGGGGCACGCGACAGAGCGCGGACCTGCAAAACTGGACGACTGCGATCAAGGTCGCGGCGCTTCTCGTGATGAGCGCGGCGTTGCTCTATCTGGGGCGCGGGTTTTCAGGTTCCAACGTATCGCTCGACATCGAGCAGAGCGAAGGCTCGCTTGCGTCGGGCGTCGGGCTGGCTATGATAGGCGTTTTATGGGCTTATGAAGGATGGCAGTATGGCACCTTCAGCGCGGGCGAAACCATAGACGCAAAGCGCAATTTCCCGCGAGCTTTTCTCATAGGCATGGCGACCCTTATATTCATTTATCTGCTTGCGAACGTGGCTTACCTCTGGGCGCTGAGTCCCGCTGAGGTGGCGCTTTCGAAAAGCGTGGCCGCAACGGCCGTGGGTGCAACCGTAGGTCCGTGGACGGCGAAGCTTGTCGCTATCGTGATAGCGATTTCGATCTTCAGCGCCACGAATGCGAACGTGCTCACGGGGTCGAGGGTCTACTACACCATGGCGAGAGACAAGCTCTTCTTTCAGAAGCTGGCTGAAGTCCATCCGCGTTTCGGGACTCCCGCGTTCGCCGTGATCGCAGGGTCGGCGTGGGCTGCGATACTTGCGATGCTGGGCGACTTTCAACAACTGCTCACTTATGTCGTATTCGCCGGGTGGATATTTTACGGTCTTGGGGCCGCAACGATCTTCGTCTATCGAAGGCGACAGAAAGCCGAAGACCTTCCTTATCGCGTTCCGGGCTACCCTTTGACCCCTCTGTTATTCGTGCTTGCCGCCGCCGTCCTCGTCATAAACACCGTTGTGACGAAGGTGGCCGAATCTCCGAGGCGCACGTTGATCGCAGTCGGGATAATAGCGCTCGGCGTACCCGCTTACTTTATATGGCGGGCGCGCATACTGAAGGATGAAGGATGAAAACAGTCGCGCGGATGTCGATTCATCCTTCATCCTTCATCCCTCATCCTTCTTAACGCCCCTGCATCTTTCCGGCCGCAGGCGACGAGGCGTTTCTTAAATTCCGAAAATGCCACGCTGCCGACGAAGATCGTCCGGTAAAGTGTGAGACGATGATTGGATTTGTCAAAGGCAATAGATCGCGCGAGCGGCACAGCCTTCGATTGTATTCGCCGGGCCTTGCCAAATAAGAAAGAAATCTTTATGCCGACCTTCAACCCCTCTGCCGGTTGTATGAGTTTTCACATGAATTGCTTCTTGGAAAACCGCTTGCCGCGTAGTAGAATCCCTGCCCGTAGATTCACAGGAGGATAAACCGCCTCTGTAAACCATCCTCATCAAACAGGGAGATGGGACTTTCGATTCATCCGTCTCTGTGTACTCAACAGACCGCTTTGATTTGACAATATAAATTCAGTAGCCCGACGAAGAAAGAAATCTTTATGTGAGGGAGGGCTTCAACGGAATTCAAGGGAGGCGTTATGGCTCACAGAAACACGCTCTTCAGTTTCTCTGTCGGATTATCTGCCATTCTTTTGCTCGGCGCACAACTTTTTTCAGTCAGCGCGAGCGCCGACAGTCGGTCGCCTCAATCGGGCGAAATTCAATCGCTCACTCCTGCTCTTCCTATAGAGCGCGAGATAAAAGGCGGCGAGTCGCATCTATATCAAATCGCTCTCGCTTCAAATCAATTCCTTCGCGTCAGCGCCGAGCAGAGAGGCGTAAATCTCGCGCTCACGCTCCTGTCGCCCGACGGCAACAAACTCGCTGAAGCGGACGCTCCGATGCTTTCTTATGGAGTGGAGACGATCCTGTTTATCGCCGAGTCTCCCGGAACATACAGACTCGAAGTCCGCGTCGCGCGCCGGACTTCGCCTGCGCGAATGTATGAGATCGAGGTCGAAGAACTCAGACCTGCGACGCCCGAAGACGATGGTCGCACGAGAGCATATCGCGAGTTTCAAGAGGCGGAGCGGCTCTTCAAACAATTTACTAATGAAGCGCACAGAGAGGCGATTCAAAAGTACGCGGCGGCTTCGGAGATGTTCGAGTCAACCGGCGAAACCTTCTTCCAGGCCCGCGCGCTGAAAGCGATAGGATTTGCTTATGAGTTTTTGAACGAACACCAAAAAGCTTTCGACACATACCTGCAAGCATTGCCGCTCCTCGAAAATGCGCCCTACAGCCAGGAGCCTGCGCTGACGCTCGGCGAAATCGCAAGAACCTGTCGCACGACCCACCGCTACCGTAGCGCGCTCGATTATTACCGGAAATCGCTCGACCTCTTCCGCGCGCTCTCGAACCGCAAGAAAGAAGCGGAGACGCTTTTTGAGATAGCAACCATCCACAACCTGCTCGGAGAATCGCAGAAGGCGATCAATTATTGCCATGAGTCGCTTCTCATTGCCGAGGCCGAAAGCGACACGGGAGACCGTGCGCGGGCGCTCAATTATATGGGCGTGGTCTATCATTCCCTCTACGATCATCAATCCGCATTCTATTATTTCACGCAGGCTCTTTCGCTCTTCGAGGGTGCGGGAAGATATGAAGAGGCCCTCACACTCTATAACCTGGCCAGGGTTTCTGCCGATATGGGCCAGTACCGGGAGGCGCTTGAGTTCTACGATAAGTCGCTCGCCCTTATGCGCGCTTTTCAGGACGCAAGCAGTGAAGGGTTCATCCTGAGCGGTATCGGCGGGTTGCATTTTCTTCAAGGCGACGCGCAAAAGGCCCTGGAGCTTTTCACCCGGTCGTTGAAGCTGTTCCGTGAACACGTGATTCCAAGAGGCGAAGCCATCGTTCTGAACCAGATAGGAAAGTGCCACGAGTCGCTCGGCGATCACGAAAAAGCGATTGATTATTTCAATCAGGCGCTCAAGCTGCTTCGCGCCATAGAAGATAAAACCGGGCAGGCCGTGTCGCTCTATAACATCTCGAACATCGAGCGACGGAGAGGCAACAACGATTCGGCGCTCAAGCACATCGCCGCTGCAATCGAAATAATAGAATCGCTGCGCGCGCGAGTCGATATAGAACAATTGCGGGCCTCTTTCCTCGCTTCCTTTCAGAACTTCTACGGGCTTCAGGTCGAATTGCTGATGCAGGCGGGCAAGCGGCAAGAGAGAAATCTTTATGACGAACGCAATGCCATCGCCGCATTCGAGGTCAGCGAACGCGCACGAGCGCGAACTCTCCTTGAGGCAATCGGCCGGCAGCGCATCAGTCTTACAGCAGACGCTCATGGGGAGCTTATCGAAAGCGAGCGGGAGGCGGCGCGAAAGCTGCGCGATAAGGCCGGCGCGCTCACACGTCTGCTCATGGGTAAACACACCGAAGCGGAAGCCGCAAACGCTAGAAGAGAGGTCGAGACGGCAACATTGGAGCATCAGCAGGTAAAAGCCCGTATTCGTCAATCCAATCCGCGATACGCGAATCTGGTCGAGCCGCAGCCCGCGACGCTTGCCGAAATTCAGAGGCAGTCGCTCGATGCAGATTCCCTTCTGCTCGAATATCATCTCGGCCGTGAGCGCAGCTATCTCTGGGCCGTCACTAAAACCTCGTTCGCAAGCTTCGAACTTCCCCCATCCGGCGAAATAGAACGGGAGGCAAAGCGGGTCTACTCTCTGCTCACATCGCGCAACCGACAGGTGAGATTCGAGACCGTAGACGAGCGGCGGCTGCGCTACGCAAAAGACGACGCAGACTTGAACGACGCGATGTCGGATTTGAGCCGCATGATTCTCGCTCCGGTCGCGGCGCATCTCGCGGGCAAAAACCTGCTCGTCGTAGCCGATGGCGCTCTCCACTACATCCCCTTTGCCGCGCTTCCCGTCCCTGAGACGCGCGGAAGAATCGCCGCGTCGCCGCGTCTCTCCCTCTCCGCGTCCTATATCCCCCTGGTAGTCGAGCACGAAATCGTCATGACGGCTTCCGCTTCGACGCTTGCGCTGCTGCGCAAAGAACTGGCCGGGCGCAAGATCGCTCCCAGGATGATCGCCGTGCTTGCCGACCCCGTCTTCGACAGAAGAGACGAGCGACTTCAGGCAGCTATGGCAAAGAGGAGGCCCGCTCAAGCGTCCGCCACGCGAGGACTGGCCGAGACGAGCGAGATTTTGCGGGCCGCAAAAGACGCCGGACTTGTAGATTCGGAACTGGAACTGCCTCGCCTCCCGGCCACGAGGCGCGAGGCCGAAGCCATAGCCGCGCTCGTTCCTGCATCGAGCCGATTTCAGGCTCTCGATTTCGATGCGAGCCGCGCAACCGCCACAAGTCCCGATCTCAGCCAGTACCGCTACGTTCATTTCGCAACGCACGGCATACTCAACAGCCGTTACCCTGAGTTATCAGGCGTTGTGCTCTCTCTCTTCGACGAGCAGGGCCGCGAGCGGGACGGGTTCCTGAGAGGGTACGAGGTGTTGAACCTGAGACTCCCCGCCGAACTGGTCGTACTCAGCGGGTGCCGGACGGGACTCGGCAAGGAAGTACGCGGCGAGGGGCTTGTGGGATTGACCCGCGCCTTTATGTACGCGGGAGCAGCGAGGGTTGCGGTCAGCCTCTGGGACGTGAGCGACGAGGGAACTGCGGAGCTTATGGCGCGGTTCTATCGCGGGATGCTCGGACCCAAGCGGCTCAGGCCGGCGGAGGCTCTGCGCGCCGCTCAGATCGAGATGTGGAAAGAGACCCGCTGGCATCTGCCCTACTACTGGGCCTCTTTCGTCTTGCAGGGCGAACCGAGATGACGCAGCTATCAGCTATCAGCTATCAGAAGTATGATCTGAAGACTGACGGCTGATGGCTGATCCGCTCACCTGCGTGCGGGTTTGCGCGTAGCGTCCTCCACTGCGCGAATCAAATCGTTGACCATCGCGGCGGCATTAACTTCTTCCCGGCCCGTATATTTCGCGCCTGAGCCTGAAGTGTTTTCGGGCCAGAGCACGAATCCCGCAGCATTGACGAGCCGCGCTATCAGGGTCGTCTCACCGCTTGCAGCATCTCTCGCGACGGCCAGTTTCAAGACGGCGTCCGCTCCATTGGGCTTCGGAATCAGAGTGAATCTGCCGCTCGCTTGCAAAGCGTTCATTACCAGTTCCCTTATCCTCTGATCGAGCGGGCTGGCGTTCAATAACTCCACATGCACTCTTTTTACTTCGATAAGGGTTGCGCCGGTCGTTCGCGGTCTTGTGTTTCTGGTCTCATCTCCCACGGTGTCGGGCTGCGCGGGATTGCGTTCGTCAGGCAACGGGTTCGCAGCAATCCGGTCTTTGCCTTGAGGCGCTTTCGGTCGCGTGTTGCTCTTGGCGATCCGCGGTCGGCCCGGCTCTCTTGTTTCCGGCTCAGGCGCTTTGCGTTCGTCTTCCGTCGGTTCGGGAGATGTGCTCTGGACTGACTTCGGTTGATTGGAGCGATCTTCTTTCTCAGGGGGGGGCGTGGGAGCCTGGACCACCTCTTCACTACGCGGCGTGTCTTTTCCGCTTTGGGCCAGGAAGAAGATGCTTGCAACCAGTAATATCAGGAACAACAATGCGAAAGCGGGCTTCCAGAGAGGCTCTCCCAATCCGGCGCGCAGCCGCTCGGAAACCTTTCGGCCAAACCGTCGCAAGGCGAGCGAAGCGGCTCTTCGAAAGCGCGTCTCTCGATAAGTGAAATCCACGAATGCGCCCGCGAACTCGTCGAAGTCGCCTTTCGAAGGCGAGAGCGAAAAGGTGAGCTTTTGCCCGCCCTCAAGCGTGATCGAAGATGTATGCGCGCCATTTTGTATCTTCTCGAAATCGGGCAGGAGCGAAGCCAGAAGAATATCTTCGCCTTTCTGCGAGGCGCGCACCTCGATTATCTCCGCGCCTTCCTGGATTTCAAACCTGGCGCGGCCCGCCTCGAAAATGTCTAAACTCGCGCACTCCCGGTCATCGACCATGATTCGCATAAAGCCCGCAGAAGCCCCTCGGCGGCGCGCGGATTGTTCCGCGAGAAAGCCTTGAACTGCGGCCAACTCCGCTTCTTCGAGGCGGGGAGGGTGACGGCGGTCGCTCGGAGGGCGCTTCCCATTGCTTGAGTGATGGAATTGCGGCACGCCCAATCGCTCTTCGGGAGGGTCGATATCGAGAGCTTCGGCCAATCGCCCGTAGCATTCGGGGTGAAGAACCGAGTGCAGGCGATTGGCTTCGATGCTATGTTCCTCATCCGGCTCGTCGCCCTCGAAAGCGAGATGCGGAATCGTATCAGAGAAGCGGTCGAACCCTTCGGGCACAACGCACGGGCTGCTCCAGGGGGTGAACCTGTCCAGGCAATCTCTGACCGCGCCCGCGTGACGGAGGGAGTCTTCCTCGGATTCGAACTTTTCTTCTCCGCGAGGGCCGTGCGCCACGTTGATGAGATTGGCGAATCGCTCCTTGATCTCTTTCATCAAACGGCCCTTGCGCGAACGGTAATAGTAATCGTCCCTCACTCGCTCAGGATCCTGGACCACGAGGTTGTAGATTTCCGCCGTCTCGGCAGTCGAGTAATTGTGCAGGAGGCGGCTCAAGGCCAGTGTCACGTAAAAGGAGTTTCGTTTGATGGTGATCTTCACGAGGTGTTTGATGTAATGGATTACCATATCTTCCTCACTCGGATTGTGGCGCTCTTCTTTCTGTTTTTCGTAAGGCTCCGACTCGATGTAGACGAGGCGTTGAAGCAGGTGAGGCTCGCTCAGATTCACCTTCGTCCTCGCCTTGCGCGCGGAGGTTCGCCCTCTGGGACTGTAGTAGAGTCTCTTGTCCTGCGCAGCGCAGGCGACTTCGAGTTTCGCAAGCGACGCGGCAGCGACCTTCAAGGCCGTCTCCCTGTCGCCGTGAATGAAGTAAGCCAGCTCGAAAGCCTTTACAAACAATTCATCGCTCTGCGTGTTTCCATCCATAACAGATTCGCCTTACCTTGTATCGTTGCCCGGCAACTTTCGGGGACATCCCTATGGCTCCCTCCATTGTAAAAGAAAACTCCCTCTTTCCGTCCGGTTTTTCTTTCGCCCCTCACGAAAACGAATCCTGCCCGCCTGAATGATATTCCCCCAGGTGAAATTCAGCGTGGCATTTTCGGAATTCGGGAAATGCCACGCTCGCCGAAACGCAAACCGGATAAATTGCCGGGCGTGTTCGGATAAAGATTTCTTTCTTGTTCAACCCCGATAGAGGAACGACCGGATGGCGGGGGAGGGGGAGATAGGAGGGGATAGGGATGATGAAGCTACGAGCGATTCTGATACTTGTGGTCGCGCTTATGACGCAATCAGTCGGGGCGCGCGCTTCGGGCGTCGAGATAACAGAGGTGAAGAACGTGGGCATCTCGGCGGCCAACGAATCCAAATCGATCATACAGGTGAGTTGGACCGCAAGGCTTGCGCCCGACGCTGCTGTCAAATCATTCGACGTGAATATCGAAGTGATTTACGCCGACGGGGCGATTGAGCGCGCCAGAACGAGCGTGAACGGACGGGCGCGCAACGCGCGCCTCGAAGTGCCGACGCTGCACAAAGCTGCGGCCGGGCCAGCCGCCGAAATGAAGAGCTTCAAGGTCAGCGTGACGGCCACTCTGTCTGAGACCGCGACCCGACAGGGGTCGTTTTGAACAACGGCTTTATAGCCATAAACCGGGCCTCTTCGGGAGGCTCTAAAAATTTCACTTTGAAAAGGAGAAAAATTATGAGAAGAACACTTTTAGCAGTAGCTCTGTTAGCTGCAATCGGCTTCGCCGCGATTCCGAGCACAGAGGCTCAGGACTGCGACATTCCCAATGTGGTCAAAGACCTCGTCAAAAAGCTCAATGATGAGTGCAAAAAACTCGAAGGCCCGGATGCCAAAACCAGCACCTGCACGAAGAAACAGGCCCGGCTGGTCAAGATGGTCGAGAAATGGAACAACCTGGTCGGCAACAGTTCTCTGCACATCGGTCCCCGCGAGATGCAGTTCGGAGTGGAACAAACCGGCTCGCTGCTCACTCCCGGAGATCGTCGTTTCGTCAGCCAGATAATCGAACCGGGCAAGGGCGTCACGGTGAACGTCACCAAGAGAGCGGCTTCGGTAGGCTCCGAGGATACTAAGGGCGGTTGCGTGGTCAACATCTGTGCGGTCGATCTCGACACGGGCGTTGAATCCAAACTCGCCACTCATACCTTCGAGGGAAATGCCAGCATAGGTACGCAGATGAACAAGAGCTTTTCTTCGTCGCAGGTGGGCAACAAGGTGCTCATAGTCCGCCTCGACGGCAAGGGCGTGGGCAAACGTTTCCCTTACTCTTTCAAAGCAACGAAGAATTAAACCGGCGCGTGAGGGGCGAAGGTCAGTACCCCGACCGTAAGGGAGGGGATGATTTTATAGCTCCTCACGCTAAACCGATAAGGAGATAACTCTAATGAAAAGGAAATCTATCATCGTAACAGGGCTGCTGATAATGCTTCTGAATGTTTCGATAGCGCCGGCCTCAAGCCCGCAAAGATATTTGACGGAAGCCAGGGCGCTCGGTCAGTTCGGAAAGAATCTGGGCGATTTTCTGAACCTCGCAGAAACACTAAACCGCAAGCCGTCGCTTTCGGCCTCCGACATATCTTCACTCGAATCGAAGGCGGCAGGCATCAAAGGCTCAGTCACACAATTCCGCAGCAACCTGGATGCTCTGATCAAAAAACACAGGGACGCCGGAGAGTGGAACGCGCAGTTCGACTCCTCGCTCGAAAGCAAGCTCGCTCCTGAGCTTAAAAACTTTGCCCGCCAGAACGGCGGAGCCAGAAGGATTTTTGAATCGGCGCTCTCTCAGTTGGGCGGGTTCAATTCCGAAATCGATGAGACGACCGGCGGGGTCAGAAGGAGATTCAGAGGCAGCGCGCCCGCCGGGGACGCTGCCCTGCTGAATGTGGCTTACAGGCCCGCGCCTGCGTTCGGCAAGCTCAAGTGCGCGCTGTTGTTTGTCGCCGCAGCCGCATCTGCTGTGGCCGGATTCGAACTGGGCGAAGAAGAAGCGACCGCAGCTTTCAAGAAGAATAAGTGCGGAAGCAACGCCGCGCCGACCACATAGCCAGGCTCTACGCGCTACTGCGCGCCGCAAGAAGTGCGTCCGGTCGCAGATAAAGATTTCTTTCTTGGGCCGGACGCAATATCTCAACTCGTTCGACTTTCGGGAAGAAATCATGAAAAGGCTTCGAAGACTCAAAATGAAAAACCCGGCGCTTGCCCTCATTATGTTCCTCGGGTTTGTCGCTTCGACTAGAGCGGGTTTTACGGAGGGCGGATTCGCTTCCCAATCAGCCGATCAGCCGCTGACGATCAGCGCGAGCTTCATTGACCGTCAGGTCGCCCCGGATGAGCCGATAGAATTTCTTATGAATCGCCCGCCGAATAAAGCCGAAGGAAGCCTTGCAGTCACTGTCGGACGGGCAGACTTGACCGCTCTCTTCACGCTTGCCAAAAGCAGCCTGCGCTATGACCCTAAGATGTTGCCTCTGCCTCCGGGCGAATCGGAAGTGACGGTCTTCCTGGTCTCTCCTAAAAATGAATGGAAAGAACTCGCCAGGTTCACTCTGCGCGTCGGCAGGAAAGACCCCCCTGCGACTGAAAACAACACGCAAGCGAAACCGCAGAGCCTGCCTGCCGACCCCGGCGCGAACCCACCCGATCAGGCGGCCAGAGGAGCAGAGGAGCAGGGGGGCAGGGGAGCAGGGGAGCAGCGGACGACGGACGGAAGCGTACTCGCTGCCGGACAACGGACGACGGACGACGACAGCCGTCCGCAGAAGAGGGCTGCGCGCTTTGACAAGCTCGATTTTATTCCCGCTATAACCGTGAGCATCAAGTCTCAACCCGCGCAATCGACCTTCCCTGAAGCCAATCGCCCTGAACGGCCGACCTTTACAGACTTGAATCTACAGGCGAGCTTCAGAAGCGAAATGGCGCGAGGTCTCTTCGCCTCGGAAACGCAATTCGATTTTGTAGGCTCAAGCTTTCAGCAAGAGGCGATTCGCTTCGGGCAACTGGGCGAGGACGCGCCGCAGATCGATCTTTCGAGTTACCTCATGCAATTTCAAATAGGCAAAGCCAAATATCTGCTCGGCCATACCTCTTACGGCACGAACCGCCAGCTCATCAGCGACTTTTCGAGCCGGGGCATGACGTTTGCCCTCCCTCTGACTTCGCGCCTGGACTTTTCCGCAGCCGCTATGAACGGAACGAGCATAGTCGGGTTTGAAAATTTCTTCGGGCTTGCAAGGCGCAGGCATCAGCTTATCAGCAGCGCTCTCGGCTTTGAGTTTCTGCCGAAACGGCCGGGCGGATTGCGCCTTGAGACCTCTGTGATGGACGGATGGCTGCAACCCATAAGCAGCTTCAATCAGGGCGATGTGAATGATGCGGAGCGCAGCCGGGGAATAGGCTTTCGCCTGATCGCCACAGACGCGGCCGGGCGATTCCGGCTCGACGCAGGGATGGCCCGAAGCCAGTTCGTAAACCCCTCGGACCCTTTTCTCGATCAGGGCCAGAATGTCGTCGGGGTCGCGGCTCTCTGGCGCAATGCTCGCTACGCGGATGCCTCTTACGATCTGCTGAAAGATTTTTCCGTCACCAAAGAAAAGAAAGCCAATCTCACTTTCAGCTTTCGCCACGAAAGGGTCGATCCGCTTTACCGCAGCCTCGGCGCTTCGACTCAGGCCGATAAGATTCAAAACGAATTTTCGCTGAACGGATCGATAGGCGAAATCAGCGCACAGTACGCGCACCTGCGACTGAACGATAACCTGGCCGATATTCCTTCGATTCTCAAATCGAACACTCGCTCGCACACACTTTCGGCAGGCACGCCGCTCGCCTCTCTCATAGGCGACCCGGCCAAACCCTCGCCGCTCCTTCCGAGAGTCTCTTACAATTTCAACCGTACTCTTCAATTCGGCGTTGCAATCCCGGCAGGCGGCGGCTTCGAACTCGACCCGGCAGCGGTCCCCGATCAGGTCAGCACGAATCAGGGCCTTACAGCCGACTGGCAATTTCAAAAAGTGCAGTTCGGTTATCGCCTCAATCATTCGTTTCAGAACAACCGGCAGGCCGCAAGCGACCTGGCCGACCTGACGAACCTTGTCAATGGGTTCACAGTGGGCATATCGGTTGCGTCGGCGCTCGATCTGAGCTTCGACCTCAATGCCGAGAGCGCCTTCGATAAACAGTCTCGCGTGACTGATCGCACTCTGCGACTGGCCCCCGGCTTCAACTGGCGTATGAATCAAAAATCGGTGCTGGCTTCGAATGTGTCTTTCACAGTGGCGGGCGATGCGGCCGACATCCGCAACAATCGAAACATAAGCGTAGACATTCAGTATTCCCTACAGTTCGGCGTGGAGCGCGACCGCTTTCGCAAGGTGGGCGGACAATTCTTCATACGCTACGCGAATCAGTACGCGCGGTCGCGCGACCGCGCATTCGGGTTGAGCGACCTGACAAAGAACCAGACGCTCAACCTCGGATTGAGCTTCACATTCTTTTAGGAGACGTTTGTGAAAAAAATTCTATCGAGCATTGCATTGATACTCTTCACCTCGGCGGCGGGCGCGGCGCAAGAGATCAGGGTCTCACCGACGAGCGTCAACGCATACTCGCAGGGGGCGACCACGGTTTTTCTGACCTTCAGCAACGTGGTGAACAAACAGCCCGTCGACGCATGCTGGTGCGGCAATCTTATACCTGCCGCGCCTGATATAGGATTCAAGTGCGACCCGGCGACGGTCTTCGGATGCCTGCCCGTGCGCTACGACCAATCGCGTCTCAGCCGGGGCAATACTTACACGGACATAATGTCTATTCCGCCATCGGTTGCCAGACGCGCTTACACGGACGCCGCTCGCGGGGCGGAGGCGACCTTCTTTTATGTTCGAAGATTTGTGAGCCTCACAGGCGGTCCCGATGAGTTTGTGCCTGTGACCATACGTTTGAGCGGCAATGGCGCAGCCGTGCCCTTTTCGATCACCGATGTAAGGCTCTCGTGGGGAGTCGATAAGCCTGTGTTGCTCGTGCAGTCGGATGAAAAATTGCCCGCGATAAAAGCCGAGATCAAATACACAGGCACGGGGCGGCTCAAGGGGCGATGGGAGCTTGTCAAACCCGGAGACGTGCTGCCTACGGATTTCGACCTGCTGACCGAAGCGACGCTCCCCATCGAAGAGCGCGGGAGGCAGCGGCGGTACACAGAGATCAGCCGTTTCAACATCTTCCTGCCGCCGACAGGGAGGTTCACCTTGCCTGGTCCCGAAGCGTGGCGAATGCCGAGCCACGTTGACGGGCTGTATCTCGTGTTGCTGCGAATAGAGGCGGCCGAAGATGTACAAGGCAATCGAGGAGGGAACGGCTTTGCAACGGGCGGGGTGGCAGGGTTCAGCTTGCCTGCGCTTCGCTACTATGTGGGCGGCGACGCGAGCGGCAAAGCGCCCGACTCCGTGAGCAAGCCATTCGAACTGGCATCGCCTGCTGATAACACCGTGTTGCCGCGCGCTCAAAGCGCCGATTTCAGGTGGTCCCGGCTGGAAGGCGCAGCTTATTACAGGGTCGAAGTGGAGGACTCAGAGAGCAACGCCGTCTTATCGGCTGTCGTACTCTCGCCGGGCTATCGCGCCCCGTCCTGGTTGAAAGAGAGGCTCACGGACGGGAGGCTCCGATGGCGAGCTATGGCGTTCGACCAGAAAGGCAACCTGTTAGCCGAGACCTCTCGCCGCAATTTGCAGTTTGCGAATTGAAAAAGATGCAGATTCGTCCGTGGTACGTGGTCCGTAGTCAGTGGTTGCGGTAGCGCGAGACCTTGATAAAAGAACTACGGACTACGAGCGATAGGTTTCTGGCTTCACTGCCTCTATGGCTCCCCTGCTCCTCTGCTCCCCTGCTCCCCTGCATCCCTATCGCATGTCGAACCGGGAATCGCTTATCGAGACGTTATGGCGGACTTCGCGGACCTTTATCAATATTCTGAAGATCGCGCTCGACTGGCGCATGGTGAAAGGTAATCTGAGACCGTCGACCGTCCTGTAGTTCTCAAAGTATGTTTCGATGGAGAGCAATCCCTGCGGTCCCGCGCGCTCGATATCGCTTCTGATCAACAGCCCCGTTTGCGCGTCGAAATACAGACGGTCGTTGCCGCCTTCGGAAGTCGTTCCTTCCAGCCGATACGCCTCGCGGCCCTTGATTCTCTCTTTGCCGCCGAGTGTGAGAGCGGAATATGTTCGCTTGAGATTTGCGTCCCTGTAAAAATCGGCATCGCGTATCACCCCGGCCAGTTCCGCTCCTGTGAGCGCGCGCAATCCGAGTTGCTGATCCGAGGACCATCCCACTTCCCCATTGTAGCCGTACCGCGTGGCACCGAGGCCGGGCACGCTCGTGATGACAAGAAGTTTGTTCGGGGCCTTTGCATAAGATTCTATCGTGCCGGTCATTCCGAGATTAGTCAGTTCGAAAGTTCCCTTCACCACACGGCTTGTCACGCTCTCAAAAGCTTCCCTGCCGCCGAGGGCTTCGACGTATCTGTTCAATATGCGATCAACGGTTGCTTCCCCGGAATCGGCTCCGGGATCGACTGCGTAATCGTCCGGCCCATCGCTTTTCGACTCATTCGCATTTTTACCTGAGTCGCTGCGGTCACTGCTGTCACTCGCCCCGTTGCTTGTGCTGATCGAGCCGGATTTTGAAGTTGAAGAGACGTTTTCAGGCTCCCGATTCAGCGCATAGTAAGCTATGGCCGCTCCCAATCCTCCGAATACCATGAGCGCCACCAGTACGCCGAGAGACCACCAGACGGCTTTCGATTTTCGAGGAGGCTGCGCATAAGGCGTCGGCGGCATTGCGCGTTCCTGCGCGGGCCAGTTCGAGGGAACAGACGGCGGCGCGGTAGGCGCGGGTGGCGGCGAGATATTTGTCGAGGCGGATGCGACTACGGTCGGCGCGGCTTTGGGCGATTGATAAGGGCCGCCGCTTATAGCCGTCGAAGAGCGCGCCGCATCGCGCAGGGCCTGGCGCATAACAGACGCGGTTGCCGGGCGCTGATCGCTGTTTAAGGACATCGCCCACGCGAGCACGGATGCAATCGCAGGCTTTATCTGCGGATTGATCTGATCTGCGGGCCGTAGCGGGTCGGGCTGGCCTCCTCCAAGCGCCGAAGCGCGGGCGATCGCGCCGGGCGGAGTCACTCCGGTCATCAGGTGATAGAGCGTGGCCGCAAGCGAGTAGAGGTCCGAGCGCGTGCTTGTGCCTTCTCGTTGAATCTGTTCGAGCGGAGCGTAATCGGGCGTGTAGCCGAATATGCTGCGCCCTGTTGTCGCCTCAGTGCCGTGCAGAGAGAAGCCCTTAGCCAGTCCGAAATCGAGAAGAATGATCTGGCCGCGCTCGGTCAACTTCAGGTTCTGAGGCTTGATGTCGCGGTGAATGACAGGCGGCTGCTGAGAATGCAGATAATCCAGCACATCGAGCAACTGGTCTGCCCATTCGAGCGCCTGCTCCGGCGGAAAGGCCGAACCTCTGCGGTGAAGCATCTCGGCAAGATCCTCTCCGGGGATGAACTCCATAACGAGGAACTGCCCCGCGCCTTCGGAGAAGTGATCGCTGACGCGCGGCATCGCCGGGTGGCGCAGACCTGCGAGCAAGCGGGCCTCGCGCTCGAACGCCCTGCGCAAATGGTCAGTGTTGAAGAATGTCTCTTTCAGGGCGACCAGGTTGCCTAGGCGCTCGTCTCTCGCAAGGTAGACCGCCCCCATGCCGCCTTCGGCGAGCAATCGCACTATCAGGTAACGATTCTGTAAAACCGTGTTGGGAGCGAGCACTCTATAATCCTCCCCGCCTTGCCATCATTAGGGGCTAGTTTATCCTAGAAATGATACTGCCGCCAATCACGGCCAGAGTTGAAGCGGCCGAGCGCGAGTTGCTGGCCGCCCTGCGTGAAGCCATTCCTGCCGCTGAAATTTACAGGGACAGGGCTACAGGGTCGATCTCGGCGCTGGTTTGTGATTTCTATATCGCCGCCGAGAGGTTGACCGGGCTTGCGAAGTAACGCTTTGAGGATAAAGAAACGCGATGTGGTCTGCTCGATTATTTCTCTTGCTAACGGTTCGCCTATTTCTAACGTCTTACTCCAATTAGAAACGCGAAATCGAGATATATGAGGAAACTGCTGATGAAGTCCTTAGTAGCGATAACGCTTGCTGCGCTCCTCTCCCTCTGCGCCTTCTCTGTGCCCGTTCAACCATCCGACGGAGCCCTCGCCTTCCGCAACGTGGATGTCTTTGATGGCTCACGCATGATTCGCCGCACCACTGTCCTCGTGCGCGACGGCATGATCCGCGCCGTCGGCTCAGATATAGTCATTCCGCCATCCGCACAGATCGTTGATGGCAAAGGCAAGACCCTCTTGCCCGGCCTCTTTGACGCGCACACGCACCTCGGTGTGACGTTTGGCGAACAGTTTCTCCGTGATGCTTTGGCCTTCGGAGTCACGACAGAACTCGAGATGGGGGCTCCGATGCGAGCCTGGCGCTCAGGAAAAAGATGGCCGCCGGTGGATTTGTCGACAGCGCCGATCTCCGCACAGCCGGCATCGTCATCACCGTTCCGCACGGCCACCCGACCCAGATGGACGGACCTGCTATTCCGACTCTCGCGCCCGGTGACGATGTGCAAGCATTCGTCGATGCCCGCATCGCTGAGGGTGCCGACTACATCAAGATCATCTACGAACATGCGTTTCCCACACTGACGAAGCAGCAGCTCGAAGAGGTCGTCGCCACGGCCCATCGGCGCAACAAGCTTGTCGTCACTCACGTCACCACGCAACGCGACGCTCGCGACGCGATCGCCGCCGGGACGGACGGCCTGGTACACATCTTCGCTGATTCGCCGCCCGAGGGTGACTTCGCCGAATTCGCCGCGCGCCACCGCCTGTTCGTCGTCCCCACGCTAAGCGTCTTCGAAGCAGTCACCGGCGCGTCCGATCCGTCCTGGTGGCAGAACGCTCCGCATATGGTTTCCCATATCACACCCTCGATGCGACGCTCACTCGACATGAAAATGCCACCTGGCCTTGG
>JAKEHD010000709.1 GCA_022615215.1 Blastocatellia bacterium | reverse complement strand
GCCCGGCCGTGAGCTTGATGAATAGTTTCAATCCATGCCGCGCAGAGTATAAGGCAATTTAGTTCTTCGAAAGATAGGTCGAAAATCAAATGGCCCTATTCATCATCTCTCCGTCTCCCCGCCGCCTCCGTCCGCAAATTGCTCAGACCCTCCGGCGGATGATAAAATTTCCGGTTCGCTTTCAGGCCATCAGGCTTGCATGCGGCCCTATATATCATCGAACGAGCGGGGTAAGATGTCGGAAGAAGTCATAAGCGTCCGCGGCGCGCGAGTCCACAATCTCAAAAACATAAACGTAGATATTCCCTTATACAAACTCACGGTCGTCACAGGGGTCAGCGGCTCAGGCAAATCGAGCCTCGCCTTCGACACCATCTATGCCGAAGGCCAGCGCCGTTATGTCGAGAGCCTCTCGGCTTATGCGCGCCAGTTCCTCGAACGCATGGATAAACCCGACGTGGACGAGGTGAGAGGTATATGCCCACCTATATCCATACGCCAGAAGAACTCGACCCGCAATCCTCGCTCGACCGTAGCGACCCAGACCGAAATATACGATTACCTGCGCCTGCTCTACGCGCGCATAGGCGTGACCCTGTGCGCGAAATGCAACCGTGAGGTCACGCGCGATACGCCCGAATCCATTGCCGATGAAGTGCTTGCAATAGAGGAAGGCACGCGCTTCTACGTTATGTTTCCCGCCGGGGCCGGAATGGAAGACATACAACCCGCCTCGAACGGCGGCCGTGCTAAACGGAAAAAGACCGGCAAATCGGCCGTGAGCCAGGAAACGCGCATCAAGGCGCACCTGATGAGCCTGATGCAGCGAGGCTTCACTCGCCTTTATAAAGACGGCCGTATCATCGAACTCGCCACGCCCGACAGCTATGAAGACGCATCGTTCGATGATACTTTCGTTCTCGTAGACAGGCTCGTAGTCCGCCCCGACACACGCGCGCGGCTCATAGATTCGCTAGAGGTCTGCTACCAGGAAGGGCACGGGCAGGCGGTCATAGAAACCGCGGGCGATGCAAACGCGCGTCTGCAATTCTCAGAGGGGTTCGAGTGCAAGCCCTGCGGCCTCAAATACGCCGCGCCCGAACCGAGGTTATTTAGTTTCAACAGTCCCTTCGGGGCTTGCCCCTCCTGTCAGGGGTTCGGCAATACGACGGGCCTCGATATAGACCTTGTGATTCCCAACCCTGAATTGAGTCTGAAAGAGGGCGCTATCGATCCCTTTACGAAGCCTCAGTACGAGTGGGCGCAAAAAGAGACGCTGCGGTTTTGCACCCGTGAAAACATCCCCGTCGATATCGCTTTTCGCCGTCTGGACCGTCAGCAACAGAAGATCATAATTCGAGGCGACAGCGACAGCTTCAGCGGCGTGATGGGATTCTTCGACTGGCTCGAAACCAAAAAATACAAACTGCATGTCCGCGTGTTTCTTTCAAAGTATCGCGGCTATACCGTCTGCCCCGATTGCGACGGCGCGCGTTTGCGCGAGGAAGCGCGCCTCGTGCGAGTCGGCGGCAAATCTCTGCACGAAATATGCTCTATGACCGCAGCCTGTGCCGGAGAGTTCTTCGATCAACTGACACTCGGCGCAGAACAGGCGCTGGTAGCGGGCCGTCTGCTTCAAGAGATAAGAAACCGGCTGAAGTTCCTCCTCAACGTAGGGCTTCAATACCTTACGCTCGACCGGCTTGCCTCGACCCTGTCGGGAGGCGAGGCGCAGCGCATTCAACTCGCCACGAATCTCGGCTCGTCGCTCGTGGGCGCGCTCTATGTGCTCGACGAGCCTTCGATAGGATTGCACTCGCGCGACAATCAGCGACTGATTCGCATTCTCGAAAATCTCAGAGACATAGGCAACACAGTCCTTGTCGTAGAGCACGAGCCTGAGATGATCATGTCTGCCGACAACGTAATCGACATAGGTCCGGGGGCGGGCGAGCTTGGGGGCGAAGTGGTATTTGCGGGAACACCCGAAGAGTTGCTCAACGGCAGTCAATGCCTTACGGGCAAATACCTGCGCTCAGAGCTTGAGATCAAAACGCCCAGGAATCGCCGAGCGCCGGGCGCTCGCGCACTGGAAATACGCGGGGCCGCAGCGCACAATCTAAAAACCATAGATGTGAAGATACCTCTAGGCATGACGACGTGCATAACGGGCGTATCGGGGTCGGGCAAATCCACGCTCGTTCACGACATAATATATGCCGGTATCAAAAAGCGGCGAGGCGAGTGGACCGGCCACGTGGGGGCTTTCGCCAAGATGGAAGGCATACGCCACATCGGAGACGTAGTGCTCGTCGATCAATCGCCCATAGGCCGCACGCCGCGCTCGAACCCTGTCACTTATATCAAAGTCTACGACGCCATACGCGATGCATTCTCGCAGACGCGCGAGGCGCACGCCGCCGGGTTCGAGTCCTCGCATTTCAGCTTCAACGTGCCGGGCGGGCGATGCGACCGATGCGAGGGCAACGGCGTAGAGGTCAAGGAGATGCAATTTCTGGCCGACGTGGAGCTTGTATGCGAAGAGTGCAAGGGTATGCGTTTCAAGCCCGCTCTGCTCGAAGTGAAATACAAGGGCCGCAACATTCACGACGTTCTGAATATGACCGTGCGCGAGGCGCTCGTTTTCTTTTCGAGCGTCAATCGAATCGCTTCGCGTTTGAAGGTGTTGGACGATGTAGGACTCGGCTATCTGAGATTAGGCCAGAGCGCGACCACTCTATCGGGCGGCGAGGCGCAGAGGGTCAAGCTCGCGTCCTATTTGTCGAAGAGGGCGAGCGAGCGGACATTATATATATTCGATGAACCGACGACGGGGCTTCACTTCGACGACATAACTCGTCTGCTCGAAGCGTTCCGACATTTGATAGAGGCGGGCGGCTCGATAATAATCATCGAACATAATCTGGACGTGATAAAGAGCGCCGACTGGGTAATCGACCTCGGCCCCGAAGGCGGAGACGAAGGCGGTCACATAGTGGTCGAGGGAACGCCCGAAGCGGTGATGGAATGCGAAGCCTCGCACACGGGCCGCTTCCTGCGCAGGGTGTTGAAGTGAAACTTTGTCCGTCGTCCAATTTGGAGTGCGGTGACTTGTCACCGCTTTGTCAGGCTGTGACTCGTCGCAGTCTGCCGCCGCTGCGATGACGCGTCACCGTTTCAGAAAGCTGCGACAAGTCGCAGCACTCCAAAATAGAATCACCCTTTACATGCTTCACTCTTTTTTTACGGCAACCACGTCAATCTATGATAATATTCGGACGGGTTTTGTTGGCCGAACTTAAAACGGTTTCAGTTTGTTTCCAATCCCTTGAGGTGGAAATATGCCCGACCGGGATTTCGAATACGACGCCTTTTTGAGCTACGCACGCGAAGACATCAGGTGGTGCGAAGAACTCGCCGAGCGCCTGCGCGATGCGAATGTGCGCGTGTGGTTCGATAAATGGGAAATTCAGGCGGGCGACCAACTGGAGAGGAAACTCAACGAGGGGTTGGAAAAATCTCGTAAGCTAATCTCCGTATGGAGCGCAAGCTATTTTCGAGAGGGAAAAGTCTGGCCTCTTCTCGAAGCCTTCAGCCGCCATCACTCTGACCCGCTGAGTCAAGAGCGGCCCTTGATACCGGCGCTCATCGAACCTCGTGAAAAACTGAAAATCCCGCCTACGCTGCAAGGGATCATTGACATCGATTTCTGCAAAAAGGATGACTTCGAACTCCGCCTGCGCGAGTTGATCGAATCCCTCGATTTGCCCCGTAAGGAATTCGCTCAGGAAGAAATCGATTTCCGCGAGCACGACCTCGACCCGTCGAGAAGAGGGCGCGTCAGCTACAAGAAAGGAAAACGCTTCGAAGAAGAGGTCGCCACGCTCTATAACCTTCTGGGCTTCGAGGTCAAAACGGATGTCCAACTCGGCGGCATGCAGATCGATCTTGTAATCGAACAGAAGGTCGGCGGCCTGACCATTCAAGCCATAGTCGAATGCAAAGACAAGCGCATCACCGCAAACGAACGCGATCAGATTCTCGCTCAACAAAACGTGGTGCAAAAGAAGCATCCCGCTTATCGCTGGATAGCCGTCTCTTCGCAGGGCTTTGCCGCTGACACCCGCACGGCGCTCGAAGAGGCGGGCGTCTCTTGCGTCACTTATGCCGAACTCCTGCGCGAGCTTGTGCCGCTCGACAGGTATGTCGAAGGGCTTATATCCGAGTACGAAGCATGGCGCGATGATCGATGGAAGGGCGAAGACTGGTTCGTTCGTCCCGATCTGATTACCGACATCACTTATGAGAAACGCGCCGCGCTCGCTCACTTCAGCAAATGGCTCGGCGATGAGCGCACCAATTTTCTGGTCGTGCTCGGAGACCTCGGCACGGGCAAGAGCACGCTGGCCGGGTTTCTCTCTTACAACCTCGCGCGCAGTTTCCGAGATGACCCCGTGCGCCATCCCGCGCCCGTGCTCATTCCGCTCAAAGACGTTCGCAAGGAATTGTCGCTCGAAGGGATCATCATCAGCCACTTCGGGAGCCGGGGCCTGCCGGATGTCAGCTTCACGCGATTCATGCACCTTGCCCGCAGAGGCAAGATAATAATCTTCTTCGACGCCTTCGACGAGATGGCCGACCGCGTGCGATGGGAAGTGACTCAGGGCAATTTCCGCGAACTCCGCCGCGCGGCCGACTTCGACGGCAAGGTCATTCTCACTTGCCGCACTCACTACTTCAAAGACCGCGATGAACAGGTGCGGGTGATAGGCGAAGGCCCCAAGCTTTCAGAAATCGAGACCGAGCTTTACCGAGAGCTTAAAAAGCAATCGGGCGCGGAGGTCGTCTACTTGCAGGAGTTCGATGACGATCAAATTCGCGCTTATCTGAAAAAAGCGCGGCCCGATTCGGTAGAAGAAGACTGGCGAAAGATCAAGGATATTCACAACCTCAAAGACCTCGCGCAGCGGCCCCTGCTTCTTGAGATGATCGTAAAATCGCTGTCGCGCCTCGACGCAGGGCAGCAGATCAACGCGGCCAATCTCTACAGCGTCTACACGAATATATGGGTCGACCGCGATGAAGAAGAGAAAGGGCGCTTCCTGGACAAAAACATCAAGCTGGCATTGATGTTCGAACTCGCCTGGAAGATGTGGAACGAAGGGAAGACGGAGATTCATTACCTGGACCTGATGCCGTTTTTGAAGCAGGCCGCGCCGGAAAAGATCGGCCATATCGCCGATGACGAGGTAGTCGATATCGCCCGCGAAATTCAGACCGCCTCTTTCCTCAAGCGAGTGGACGATGCGGGGAACTTCGCTTTCATGCATCGCTCCTTTATGGAGTTCTTCCTCGCGCGCAAACTCTTCGAATGCCTTACAGATTCAGACAACGAAGCGAAAGCGCCGGAGGTATTGAACACGCTCCGCTTCGACCGCAAGGTGATTTATTTCCTCACGCTGTTGGACGAAGGCGATAAAATCCGCGAGCCGCTTCAACGCATATTGAAAGGCAACTACCTGGCGAATGTCTCGGAAAACGCCCTCCAAATCCTCTACTGGAGCGGGAGGGTGCGCGAGCAGGCCGAAGAGAAGATCACCGAAGAGAAGCTCCCGGACCCCTTAGCCCTGCGCAAAGCGATGGCCGGGCGGATTCCTGCGGGCGCGCGTCTCGCGGGCGCGCGTCTTCAAGAGATCGTGCTCGAAGCCGCCGACCTCACCGGGGCCGATTTCAGCAATGCTGACCTGACCGAAGCCAATCTCAATCACGCCCGCCTTGTCGGAGCGAACTTCCGCAAGGCGAAGCTTGTGAATGCGCGAATCGATAGCGCCCTGGCCGAAAGGTCCGATTTCCGCGAAGCCGATTTGACCGGCGCTTCGCTCAATGAAACCGACCTGACCCGCAGCCGTTTCATAGATGCGATCTTCGAGCCGTCGGCTTTCATCTCCGCTCGATTGCAAGGCGTCGAAGGGCTGGCCGCCTCTGCAACCATACATCTCGATAGATTGCGCGCGATGGTTCAGCGCGGTCACGCCTCGACGGTAAATGCAGTCGCCTATAGTCCCGATGGCGAGCTTATAGCGAGCGGCGGCGCGGACGGCCTCATATTGATCTATCGCGCAATCGACGGGCATATAGTCGCAGCCTTAGAAGGCCATTCGTCTTATGTGAGGTC
>JAKEHD010000708.1 GCA_022615215.1 Blastocatellia bacterium | reverse complement strand
GGAAGACTCTTTTCCTCAAAAGGAAGACACTTTTCCACAAAAGGAAGACTCCTTTACTCAAGCAGCCCGGACGGTCGCCATTGAAACACTCGATTGGTCGCCTGTGCGCCGGGTGCTGCTGGTCCGTCTGAGATCGATAGGCGACAGTGTTTTGATGACCCCTTGCCTTGAGGCGCTCAAATCCTGGCGGCCTGACCTCCGGGTGGCAGTGCTCTCGGAACCGCTCGCCGCCCCGGTCCTCGAAGACCACCCGCTCGTCTCGGACCTACTGATAGTCGGCCGTTCTGTTTCATCACGCGCCCGCCTCATCACAGGGTTGCGACGCCGCAGATTCGACATAGCTTTCAATATGCACGGCGGAACGACCGGAACGATTCTCGCGCGGCTATCGGGCGCGCGCCGCACGGTCGGATACGGCGACTATAGGCTCTCCTGGATGCTCGGCGAGCGAGCGCCTTCTCCCGGCGATATACTTGGCCGCGTCCGTATGCACAGCGTAGAGCAACAACTCGCATTGCTGCACTGGTCGGGCGTGCCCTGGCCCGCAGGCAAACCGCGATTGAGCCTGCAAATTTCCGAAGAGGCGTGGGTTCTCGCGCGTGAGCGGCTCGCTCGAACGGGAATCGATCTATCGGGCAATGGGTTTGCCGTTCTTGCGCCTGCGGCGGCGATGGAATCCAAGCGATGGCCGACCGAAGGGTTTGCAGCCGTAGCGGATCATTTGAGCGAGCGATGGAGCCTATCGGCAATAGTGATCGCGGGTCCGGGACAGGAGCAGATAGCCCGCGAAGTGTCCGCGCATTCGCGCGCGAAGCCTGTGGTTGTGACGGGCCTGAGTCTTAAAGAAGTGATGGCTTTGATCGATCTGGCAAAGGTCTTCATAAGCAACGACAGCGGGCCTATGCATATCGCTGCTGCGCTCAAGCGTCCGATTGTCGCCATCTTCGGCTCGTCCAACGTGGACGTTTGGCACCCGTGGACCGACTCGCCTTATCGCGTCGTGCAGGCAGAAGGCAACGAAGCAGGGGAGCAGGGGAGCAGAGGAGCAGGGGAGCAGAGAAGCAGGGGTGCAAGGGTGCAGAGGAGCAGGGGAGAGGAGAAGCAGGGGAGAGGAGAAGCACCCCAGCACGGAACCGCAGTCGGCGTCCCGACCACCCCAGCACCCCAGCCTGTCTGCACCTCCACATATCCGATACGGCAAATACCGGCGCGCGATGTGATGGCGGCGGCAGATGAAGTCATGGAGATGATCGCGCCGGTCTCTTCGATATGAACATCCTAACGCGCGAGCGCGCTGAAAAACTGATCGGCGGATTCGAGAGCAAACGCATCGTCGTGCTTGGCGACGTGATGCTCGATGAATTTATATGGGGCCGCGTGCGCCGCATATCGCCGGAAGCTCCCGTGCCCGTAGTCGAGGTGGAGCGCGATAGCCTTGCTCTCGGAGGCGCGGGCAATGTCGCGTCGAACCTCGTGGCTCTCGGCGCGATACCTGCGATTCTGGGGGTCGTGGGCGACGACCTGAACGCCGAACGGCTTCGCTCGGTTCTTCGCTCCGAGGGGATGAGCGATGAGGGACTGATTGTAGATTCGGGCCGTCCGACCACACTGAAGACCCGCATAATCGCTCACCATCAACAGGTAGTCCGCGCCGACCGCGAGAACCGACAACCTGTCGCCGCAGAGATAGAAGACCGACTCGTCGAAAGGTTCTGCCGCGAGATCGAAACGGCCGATGCAGTAGTGGTTTCCGATTACAACAAGGGCCTGCTCACGCCCGGCCTGCTCGCTCGCACCCTCGATGAGGGGCGTAAACGCGGAGTAACAGTATGCCTTGACCCGAAGATGCGCAGCTTCGTGTACTATCAACCGGTCACTATCATCACGCCTAATAATCAGGAAGCAGCCGAGGCGTCCGGCATATCGATAGAGGACGAAAGCAGTCTCATAGAAGCGGGACGCCGGTTGCTCGATTCGATTGATTGCCGGGCGGTGCTTGTGACGCGCGGCGAAGAAGGGATGACCCTGTTCATAGATGACGGCGAAGTGACGCACATCCCTACTGTCGCGCGCGAGGTTTACGATGTGACCGGCGCGGGCGACACCGTGATAGCCACGCTGGCCCTGTCGCTTGCTGCGGGCGCGCCGATGGCTGAAGCGGCGGTGCTGGCAAATCACGCGGCAGGCGTGGTGGTGGGCAAGCTCGGCACTGCTACAGTTACGCGCGAGGAGTTGATCGCCACCTTCTCCTGATGCGGTTGATGAAAGCGGCAAGGATTTCTTTCTTATAAAGATTTTTCTCCTGCGGGGCTTTCCAATCATCTTGACGCGCGCGGGCAGGACGTAGTTTTATAGAGCTTACATTGTTCCTGTTAAATTGATTCCGCATTTAAAACGACGATTTGTATAGAGGTTGATAGATGAGCGATGAGCTACTGAGCAAAATCACGGAACGCCGCGCCGTAGTGGGCGTCGTCGGCTTGGGATACGTCGGGCTGCCGCTCGCCGTCGAGTTCGCGCAAGGCGGGTTCACAGTAATCGGCTTCGATGTTGACGAATCGCGCATCGCGATAATCAACGAAGGAAGTTCTTATATACAGGATGTTGCGTCCGAGACAATGCGGTCGCTTGTGGAGCAGGGCAAACTCTCCGCCACGAAGGATTTTTCCAGGCTCGCGGAGACCGATGTCGTGATAATCTGCGTGCCGACGCCTCTGCGCAAGACCAAAGAGCCTGACATCTCTTATATACTGGCGGCCGCAGGTTCGGTCTGCGACAACCTCCACTCGCCTCAGCTTGTCGTTTTGGAATCGACGACCTATCCGGGCACTACCGATGAAGTTCTGCTTCCGATGCTTGAGGAGACGGGCCTCGCGCTGGATAAAGATTTTTATCTGGCCTTTTCGCCGGAGCGCGTAGACCCCGGCAACCGGCGGTTTCAAACTCACAACATTCCAAAGGTGGTCGGCGGCGTATCGCAAATGTCTACCGAGATGGCCGCTACGCTCTATCAAACCATAGTCGAGCAGGTACACAGGGTTTCGAGCGCGCGGGTGGCTGAGACGGCCAAGCTGCTGGAAAACACTTTCCGGTCGGTGAACATAGGGCTTGTGAACGAACTGGCCCAGCTTTGCTATCACCTCGGCATAGATTCGTGGGAGGTGATCGAAGCCGCAGCGACAAAACCATTCGGCTTCATGGCATTTTATCCAGGCCCTGGAATAGGGGGGCACTGTCTGGTCGGACAGGAAACCATAATCGTTCGGTCTGCCAATAAAAAGTTAGAGCGCGTCACGTCGCTCGCCGCAATTTTTTCCGAGCATGACTCGAAACCAGATGTGCGCCGATTCACTGTTGACGGCGCGGAGGTGCTTTACAAGCCCGGCCTTGAGGCATTGTCACTCGACGTTGAGACACAACAGCCCGTATGGAAAACTGTCACATACATCTTCCGCCGCAAATATGAAGGAGAACTTGTCACGGTTACGACAAGTGACAACCGGCGGCTGACAGCTACTGACAAACACCCGATGCTGGTGAGTGATGAGCAGGGTCGATTGCGTCAGGTGTTTGCAAGAGATTTGATATTAGGTGGTCGAATCCCTATTCACTATTTGCCTTCACCTGTGATGGGAGGATTAACAGGCAACGCGACAAATTTATCCCTTGATTTATTTTCGCTTATACCTTCCGAGTTGGCGGCAAAGGCGCGGATTCGAATAGTCGGCGGATCATGGCGCGATCATCGGGAATCACTTCGAGGCAGGCTGTCAGCCGATTCTATTCATGAATTCGTTCGTCAGAATTATATTCCGCTGAATGATTATCTTGCGCTGGAAAGATCGGGAGATTTGAGCCTTCCTCATCAATCGCTTCGCCTGCACACAGGTCGAGGGCCAAGTATGACATCTTTTCCTGTAGAGATAAGCCTGACCCCCGGTCTGGCTCGGCTGATTGGGTATTATCTTGCAGAGGGTTGCATCACTCGCGAGAGCGGGCGTTATCGAGTGCGTTTTACATTCAACAGTGCAGAGACAGAATTCATCAACGATGTTCGCTCCCTTCTGCAAAATGAATTGGGAGTGAAAAGCAGTGTGAGCCATTCGAAGATTGACAAGGCTACTCATATTCGCGCTAGTTCTCCCTTTCTCGGATGGCTGTTTGCGGAGGTACTCGGTTGCGGCGTGCGTTCCACAGAAATGCGAGTGCCTGATGTTTTGATGAGCGCATCTCCCGTGCATCGGCGCGAACTGCTTAAAGGTCTTTTGCGCGGAGATGGGGATGTTTATGTAATTACGGGAAAGCGGCCTTACAGGAAAAACGGTCGAAGTTATATCAGCCGAAACGCTTCAGCAGAAGTGGGCTTCTTCAGCAGCAGCCCCATACTGTTCCAGCAAAGCGCCTACTTGCTTCAAAGCCTCGGCTTTACTCCAACATTCAATCGCGTGAAGCCGCATCTCAGGCTCAAAGGTCGGGAGCAGTTGATGAAGTTGCGAGGCTGGCTTGGGAACAAAGGCAAATCCTTAGAGCGGTACTTTGAAGAAAGTCGTCGCGCTCCGGCAAGCAAAACATTCAAAGCAGCGGGATTGCTTATGACTGTTCCCATTAAATCGACCGAGATCGTCCTGCCTGAATTCCCAGTCGATGTATATTCCATCGAGGTCGAAGACACTCACACCTTCGCAGCCTCATTCGGGATTTATGTGCATAACTGCATCCCATTAGACCCGCAATACCTGTCATGGAAGGCGCGGCTGCACGGGTTCGAGGCGCGCTTCATAGGGCTCGCCGAAGAGGTGAACTCGCGCATGCCGAATCACGTGGTCCAACTCGTGCAAGACGGATTGAACGAACTGGCAAAACCTGTAAGGGGATCGCAAGTGCTTGTGCTGGGCGTGGCCTACAAGCGCGATATAGATGACGTTCGCGAATCGCCCGCTCTCGGCATAATAGATCAATTGTTGCACAAGGGAGCAGTTGTCAAATACCATGACCCGTTCGTCCCGTACATGGACCTGGACGGCAAAGGAAGGCTTGAAAACGCGGAGTTGACCGACGAAATACTTTCCGGGTGCGACTGCGCGGTGATAGTGACCGATCATTCGAAGACGGACTACGCGCGCGTGGTGAGCGCGGTCCCTCTAGTGATAGACACACGCAACGTCACGCGCAAGCTCGGATTGCTCGAACACGGGGCCAGGATCATCAGGTTGTAAATCAGGAAAAAGGAAAAAGGACCGAATCACTGATACGACTTCCAACACCTATTTTTCTTTCCGTGCTTGTAGAAGGCCCTGCCTTCCACTGTGTTATCCGTAGTCGAATAGCTGATGGCTGATAGCTGACAAAGGCAAAAGTACCGAATCACTTTTGCCTTTTTACTTTAGACATTATCGGAAATAAGTCTGATTGATTTTGAGCGAATCGAAGGTCATAAACAGCTCCCGATAGATCACAGGTCAGGAAGGGCGGCGATTCGCGCCTACGCTTGCCCCCGCCAATTGGCTATAGAGCAAGCAGCGGGCGCAAGCAACCCTTCCAG
>JAKEHD010000124.1 GCA_022615215.1 Blastocatellia bacterium | reverse complement strand
GCCCATTCGTCGGGCGCGTCTATGGTCTCGCCGCCGTGACGGGTCAATCGCTTTCGCACCTGGCACATCACGGGAGTGTTTATAGCAACGCCCGATACTATACTGCGCGCGGGATGAAATGAAAGTCTTGAGAGCCTTTGATAAAGTCGTTGTTTTGCAGAACCAAACTCAACACAAAGGACTCTCAAATGATACAGATCGAGTTTAGCACAAAGGACGTCGAAGAATTGCATTATCGGCGCTTTCATCATCCTCACCCTAAAGTTCGACTCAGGATGGAGGTTCTCTTCCTCAGAAGTCAGGGCCTGCCTGTCAAAGAGATTCTCCGCCTCTCTGGTATGTCACTCAGCAATAATCCATCTCCTCGCGGTTGCATTGCCACGCCCGCGCCCTTAACCTAAAATGCGATTGACCGTTTTGTGAAAACAGGATTATTTCTCGATCTTATATCTTGAGGCGGCAATGACCGGAAAACATAACCTTCTCGGCGGCACCCCTATAGACCCGCGCCCCGTGACCGGAGATATGACCGTAGCCGAACTTGTCGAATCGGCTTTCCTCGCTTACAACGCCGCGCGCTTGCGCGAAGGCTGTCAGTTGTTCGTCGAAAAAATGCTCGAAGACGATGTGACTATCGGCATGAGCCTCACGGGGGCGCTCACCCCTGCCGGGCTTGGGATGTCTGCGATCATTCCTTTGATAGAAAACGGATTCGTCGACTGGATAGTATCTACGGGAGCGAACCTCTATCACGACACGCACTTCGGCATAGGTCTGAGGATGCATCGCGGCAATACGCAAATCTCGGACGTGGTCCTGCGCGAAGAGGGCGTCGTTCGCATATACGACATATTCTTCGACTACGAGGTGCTGCTATCGACCGACGCCTTCTATCGCAAGATGATCGAGGGCCAGGAGTTTCAGCGCGATATGTGTACGGCCGAATTCCACTACCTCGCGGGCAAATACGTGGCCGAGCGCGAGCGCGTGCTCTCGCTTGGGCGTAAAAGTGTGCTCGCAGCGGCCTACGAATGCGCGGTCCCGATCTATACATCTTCGCCGGGCGACAGCTCTATAGGAATGAACGTCGCCGCCAAATCGCTCACCGGCAACAAGCTCAGATACGATGTGACGGCGGATGTGAACGAGACCGCAGCCCTTGTGCTTGCGGCCAAACGCGCGGGCGGAAAATCGGCGGTCTTCATACTCGGCGGCGGCAGCCCTAAAAACTTTATTCTTCAGACCGAGCCTCAGATTCAAGAGGTGCTCAATATAGAAGAGAGAGGTCACGACTATTTCTTTCAGGTGACGGACGCCCGTCCCGACACAGGCGGTTTATGTGTAGCTGAAGGCACGCTCATAGATATGGCAAGGGATTTGAGCCGGTATCCTGAGGGGATACCCATTGAGTTGCTGGTGGGACAATCAGGATTCTATGTGTACTCTTATGACCATGAGCAAAAGAAAATCGTACTCTCAGAAGTTGAAAGAGTCTGGCACACAGGGATGGAAGAGGTTTGGAGGTTGAAGTATGGTTGGTACAGCGGGATGAGAAAGGAGAAATACAAAGAGGCAGAGATTTTAGCCACTCCCGACCACTTGGTTATGCTCAGCAACGGCGCATACAAGCCTTTGAAAGCGTTGAAGCCAGGAGAGGGTATCAAGGCATTCAATACTTCTTATTCGACGCATGGGTATCGGCAAATCGGCTTGGGTGTGGGCAAAACTCTGGCTGAACATCGGTACCTCCTGGAATTCAAGCTAGGCCGCCCGTTGGAAGCGCATGAAGTGGCGCATCACATCGACGGAAATCATTTGAATAACAGCCTGGATAATCTGGCAGCCGAGCATTATCGCCTGCATGTTTCAGAGCATAGAAAGAGAGACTGGCAAAGGAAAACAGAGGCTGAGAAACAACAATGGAGCGAGTTCCATCGCGAGAGGATGAAGAGTGGCATCGCGCAACAAATGTCTCGGAAATTCTGGGACGGTGTGTCTCCTCAGGAACTTGAAGAATATAAGAACAAAAAGAGAATGGAAATATTGAATGCCTCTCCTGAAGCGCAAGAGCGCCGCAAGAAACTTGCGCAAGAACAGTTCAAACAATTGCCCGATGCCGAGCAGGAGCGTATCAGATCGAAATTGCGCCAAATGAGAGAGGAGCGATGGAGTAATATGTCGAGCGCGGAGCGGGAGGAGGCTTGTGAAAAGGTTCGGTTAGATAGAAACCCTCGCTTTAAGCATGAAATTGACGAAGAGCAGGTCAGAGAAGCACTGACCGAATCCGGTGGTAGAATCTATCAGGCGTGCCGGTTATTGCGGATTGATTGGAGAACCTTCGATAGGAGACTCAAGATGTATGGCATCACGAGGGAAGAGATCAAAAAGCGTTATGCGGACAATCATAAGGTAATCTCAATCGAGCCTACGGGGATCGTCGTTCCAGTCTACGATATGAAAGTTAAGCGCACTCGAAATTTCGTCGCCAACGGTATCGTCGTTCATAACTCTGGGGCATCCCCGAGCGAAGCGGTCAGTTGGGGCAAGATCGATCCCGACCGCCTGCCCGATACGGTAGTCTGTTATCTCGACTCGACAATCGCGCTGCCCATAATCACTTCCTATGCGCTCGCGCGCCACGCGCCGCGAAAACTCAAACGGCTCTACGAGCGCCGCGAAGAGTTATTGAACTTGCTTATCGATGAGCACCGCCGCGCCACGTCCGCAGAGGAAGCTTAACGTGAGCCGGGCGGTTTGGTATACAAAAACCGCTTGATGCGTGGGAATCGTCGCGCGAGCGACGGTTGAATTCAGGCAGGTCGTTTCGCGCCTGCATCAGAGGCGATTCGAATTTTCTCGTCGCGCGAGCGACGATTGAATCTGGCGAGCTATTAATTTCAACCGTCGCTCGCGCGACGAGGGCGCTACGGGTGATAGCCATGTCACCGGCCTTGAAAGACCGACCTGAATTCATACGGCCGCTGACGCGGCCAAAAGAGTCGCGCTTTGAATAAACTTTTATCCGGGAGAACACCATGGCGGAATCTAGCGAGAACGCAAACCAACTGAGCCAATCGGAGATCGAACGACTCATAGCCGACCGGCGGGATTTCCATCGCCACCCTGAACTCAGATACAGCGAGCGCCGGACGGCCGGTATCGTGGCCGAGCGATTGGCCTCGCACGGTTATGAGGTCGAAACCGAAGTCGGGCGAACCGGTGTGGTCGGACTTCTAGGCCGAGCGGAAGGACGCACGCTGCTATATCGCGCGGACATGGATGCTCTCCCGATACAGGAAGAAAACCAGGTCGATTATCGCTCGCAAACCGATGGCGTGATGCATGCCTGCGGTCACGACGCGCACATCGCCATAGGGCTTGCCGTGGCGAAGCGATTATCAGAAGAGCGCGAGGCTTTGGGCGGCAATATCAAGTTCGCTTTTCAACCCGCAGAAGAGGGCGGAAACGGCGCGCTCGCCATGATAGAAGACGGCGTGCTCGAATCGCCGAAGGTAACGGCCGCCGTCGGCCTCCACGTGTGGAACAATTTGCCCGTAGGCAAGGTGGGCGTTTATCGCGGCGCGATGATGGCCGCCGTAGATGAATTCGAACTCACGGTCGAAGGCGTAGGCGGGCACGGCGCTATGCCTCATCAAACCGTAGACGCGATTGTTACCGCCGCGCAAATCGTCATCGCTTTGCAGACCATAGTGAGCCGTAACGTCTCGCCTCTCGATTCAGCCGTAGTAACGGTAGGCCATATCTCCGCAGGCTCGGCGTTCAACGTAATATCGAGGACCGCAACGCTTCGCGGCACGGTTCGCACTTTCGATCGGGAGACGCATGCGAAAATCCCTGAGATGGTAGAGCGCGTCATTCGCGGCGTGTGCGAATCGATGGGCGCAAGCTATAGGCTCGACTACGTGCGCCAGACTCTCCCGCTGATAAACAACGAAGAGATATGCGAACTCGTGGCCGAATGCGCGGCCGAGGTCGTAGGGCGCGAAAACATAGTCGCGGACGAGCGCACGATGGGCGGCGAGGACATGAGCTACTTCCTTGAGCGCGTACACGGCTGCTACTTCTTTTTAGGGAGCCGCAACCAGGAGCGCGGTCTCACTCATCCGCACCACTCGCCGCGATTCGACATAGACGAACGGGCGCTCGCGCTAGGCGTAGAGATCATGACCCGCATCGCGCGTCGCTATTTGAGCGTGTGACCCTGACCCGGCGAGCATCTTCATAAAATCTTCACAACTTCCGGTCACACTCTGAAAGTGCTCTTCGACCGGCAGACGGGCGATTGGCAAGAGACTTGAACGGAGACGAATCGCCGTGAAGAAACGCCGCATACTCGTAATCGATGATGACCCGAAAATTGTCGCCTCGATCAAGCTGTATCTCGAACATGCGGGCTTTGCGGTCGCGATCGCTTACAACGGCCGCGAAGCGTTGGAGCAGGCCCGCGCGCACCTTCAGGATTTGATCGTGCTCGATCTGATGCTCCCTGAAATCGGCGGCCTCGACGTGTGCCGCATACTTCGCGCCGAATCCGATGTGCCCATAATCATGCTCACGGCCAGGACCACCGAAGAAGACAAACTGCGCGGCCTAGACCTCGGAGCCGACGATTACGTCTCGAAGCCTTTCAGCCCGCGAGAGCTTGTCGCCCGCGTGCGCGCCGTGCTAAGGCGCTCAGGTCAAACGCGAGACGATAGCGCAGTTGAGATTCGCTTCGACGATCTTGTAATCGATCTCAATCGTCACGAAGTCAAAGTTTGCGGCCAGATCGTTTACCTGACCCCTACGGAGTTCAAGCTGCTCGAAATTTTTGTCAAAGCGCCGGAGCGGGCCTTCACCCGCAGAGAGCTCGTCGAGCGCGCTTTCGGCTGGGACTATGACGGCATGGAACGCACTGTAGACGTACACGTCAAGAACCTTCGCAAGAAGATCGCAGCGAGCGCGGGCGGCGCTTCTTATGTCTCTACAGTCTTCGGTGTCGGGTATAAATTCTCAAGGGGGCGCGCGTGATAGGTAGCCTGCGGCTGCGAGTGCTCTCAGTGACGGTGATCGTGTCGGTCGTGGCGGTCGCTGCGGTCGCGCTGTTTTCGAGCCGCGTCACATCGGTCGAGTTCGAGCGCTTCGTCACTTATGACGAAGAAGCGAGCCTCGAACGCTTCGGCGAAGTTCTGACAACTCACTACCGTCAGAATGAAAGCTGGCAGGGTATTCAGGCAGTTCTCGAACGAGTAGGCAAGATCGCGGGCAAGCGATTACTCCTCATCGACCAGCAGGGCAGACTGATCGCCGCATGGCCCGAAGAGCTTTTGCGAGCCGATGTCGAAGTCACATCGGATCACACGCTCCATTTTCGATTAGAGATTGTTGAAGACGACCCTCGCGGCGGCGGGCGAATACTGCGGCAGGAGAAATACGCCATTGCGGGTGCGCCGCACGTCGAGGTCAAAGACTTACGCAATGCGACTGTGGCGACGCTCTATCTGGCTGCGACCCGCGAGCCGGGAGAGAAGAGCGACCGCGAGGTGTTCGTCGGCACGGTGAATCGCTCGCTGATACTCGCCGTGCTAATCGCAGGCGGCGCAGCACTGATAGCGGCCCTGTTGCTCTTGCGCCGCATCCTCGGTCCCGTAGAGCAGTTGACCGAAGCCGCTCGGCAGATGGAGAAAGGCGACCTCAGTCGCAGAGTGGAGGTGCGATCTAAAGATGAAATAGGAGAGCTATCACATGCGTTCAATGCGATGGCCGAGTCGCTCGCGCGCATAGAACGTCTCCGCCGCAATATGGTCAGCGACATCGCTCACGAACTCCGCGCGCCGCTCACGAACATCCGATGTCAGATCGAGGCGCTTCAAGACGGGCTGATGGAACCCGGCCCGGAGGTGATCGATTCTTTGCATGAAGAAACCCTCCTCCTCGCCCGCTTGATCGATGATCTGCAAGAACTCGCCCTCGCCGATGCGGGCCAACTCAGCCTTGTGCGCTATGAGGTGTCAGTGCCTGATGCGATCAATCGAGCGGTCGGCTCATTGCAATCGCAGGCCGCCGCGAAAAAGCTCGCTATCGATATACATGCCGCGCCGGACCTGCCTGCGGTTTACGCGGACCCGGAGCGCGTAGGGCAGATACTCAGAAACCTGCTGACGAATGCCATCAACTACACGCCGCCTGATGGCTTGATCGAAGTGCGAGCGCGAAGGATTGATTCCGAGATAGAGGTATCGGTCAGCGACACGGGACCGGGCATAGAGCCTGAGCATTTGCCTTTTGTCTTCGAGCGATTCTATCGCAGCGAAGGCTCGCGCTCGCGCGCGACGGGCGGGGCAGGGCTTGGCCTCGCAATAGTCAAACAACTCGTCACGGCACACGGCGGTCAGGTTCGCGCAGAGCGCGCGCCCGGCAAAGGCTCGACGTTCTTTTTCACACTCCCGGTTTCAAGGGGTTGACGATTGAAAGGCGAACGAGTCGGAGGCGGTCACACCTGGCCGAGCCGACGCAGGATTTCCCGCGTGGTCCAATCCGATGCATTGAGGGTCACTTCTTTCAGGGCGGCCAGGTCTCTGCTGTTT
>JAKEHD010000707.1 GCA_022615215.1 Blastocatellia bacterium | reverse complement strand
ATTAGCCATCTTAGGGCATCGGGATTTTGAGACTTAATCCGCTCAAGCTCCTGGCTCTGTATAATTTCTGACTGGCAAGTCCCACTTTTAATCACACCCGCCTGTTCGGGCTCCGCGAGCGACTCCTTGACAGCGACCCAGGCGCACGGCTATCCTTTTAGGTCTTTTTCCAATAAAGATTCTTTACAATGGAGATATAGAAAGCATGGCCAATCACAAATCCGCTGAGAAGCGAATGCGCCAGACCGCGCGGCGCAATGAGATAAATCGCCACAACCGCGCCCGCCTGCGCACGGAGATAAAGAGGCTCCGCACCGCAATCGCCACAGGCAACCGCCAGGAGGCGCAATCGCTGCTCCCTGAGACCATATCGCTGATAGATAAATCGATCCAGAAGGGCGTGGTTCACAGCAACGCAGCAGCCCGTTACAAATCGCGCCTGACCACCGCCGTAAACAATATGCCTGCATAGCCATTACGCGACCACGCTTGCCGCGTGCGGGCCGCGATATTTCTCGACCCTTCGATCATAACCAAAGAGAGGACGGCATCAACAGCCGTCCTCTCTTCTTGTCCGGTTTCGCTTTTCCTCTACAAGGCCGTTACGCTTCGGGCGGGAGCTTGTTTCTATCGCTTTTTCGATGATTTGTCACCGGGTTTGGCAGGCTCCAGAGTGCATATCGAGCCGTGACGTTTGATCCTCAAATAGACCGATTCGAAGACGCGGAAAGGATGATTCATATTCTCTGCGCCAAGATATGCGACAGTGAGATCCTGAGCCACGGCCAGGTCGAAATTTTGCGCGCCCGTTGCTACTATAACCCCTAAGCCGTCCTGAATGACAGATGATTGATAAACGCCGTCTGTGATGAGTTGGCGAATGTGCTCGATTTCGAGCACGCCCGTTCCGGGATGAACCTGATGCATGCGTGTGTAGAGCGTCGGGCTTACGACCATGGCATAAGGCCCGTAGTATCCCGCCTGAACCAGCACCTGCGTCGCGTCCACAACGTCTTGAAACGAGTTGCCCGCCTCGGACCAATTGCGCATGGTGAGCGTGTGGCGGCCGTCGACTACCATCAAACCCTCGTAGTCCATCTCCTCATAGCCGTTGAATATGAGATCGTCTTCGGCATCGGCGCAGAAAGCAGCCGCGCCCGCTGCGGCGGAAAAATCGAGCGGCGTCCCCGATTGCCGCGCGGTCTCCATGTCGCGCCAGTGAATTATGAAGTCCTTGTAGATGAGCGGGATGATACCGCTCTCGCGGCGCACGGAGCGGACGGGGTCGGATTCCTCTTCGCCGAGCAGCCCTATTCGTCCGATGGTCGTGCCTGAGAAATGGTCATGCACGATAGTTTGAACGCCGGGACCGAGCGGGCCGTGCAGGTCTACGATGCGGCGACCTACGAGCCGCTTGCGCGCAACCTCTATGACTATGTTGTTGATACCTTCCCACTCCTGATCGTTCAGCGGGTTCTCTTCGTGAGCGAATATCGGCATGTCGGTCCTCCGAGCGGATTTAATGATGAATTATGAACGATGAACTGCTGATTAATTCATCATTCATCATTCAGCATTCAGCGTTGAACTATACCCCAGCGGGCGCTTTCGGGCAAAGTCAATTCGGCAACGAGGTATTCGATTTGCAGGCGTGGCGTGGCTTCGGAGTTCTTAATTGCGTTGTCGGCCTGGGCTATGCGCCTGAGTCCATGCACTATCTCTTCGCGGTCGGTGCGAAGGACTCGCCCGGTGAAATCCTTTGCACGAGCGCCGTACTGACCCGTCGCGCGCATGACCTCATCGGAAGAAGCACCCCTGGCGATCAACTCTTTCGCGGCGAGCAGCCTGCGGTAAAGCCCCGCGAGCGCCCCGACTATCATAACAGGCTCCTCGCCATCGTCGAGCAGTCGGCGTGCGAGCCTCATTGCGCGCTTGCGGTCGCGCTGGAGAAGGGCGTCCCACAATTCGAAGCTCGAATGCTCCCTTGCGCGCGGGACGAGTTCCTCAACAATCGACTGGTTGATGAATCCACCGCCCGCGTAAGCCGCGAGCTTGTCGAGTTCGTTGACCATGCGCGACATCCGCGTGCCCACGAGTCCTATGAGATGTCCGAGCGCATTCGGCTCTATTCGGCACTGGCGGTTCTTCAAATACTGTTCAGCCCACCGAGACGCCTGCTGCTCGGTGAGGCGGTTGAAGGCAACTACCGTGCAGGCTTTCTGCAAGGCGGTTGTGATCTTACGGCGCTGGTCGAGCGAGACGGCCTGAAAGACTACCGTAGATGTGGGCGCGGGCCGCTTCAGGTACTCGATAACCATCTCGTATTCATCTTCTTTGATCTTATCGAAATCGCGTATGACCAATATGCGGCGCGGCGACATCATAGGAATCTGGTTGGCCGTGTCGATTGCCGTAGCCGCGCTCACTCGCGGGCCGGAAGAAGAATCCCCGCCCATTGCGAAGACCGACAGGTTGAACATGCGGCAGCTTTCATCGATGGTGTTATAGAGCATTCGCAGCGCGCGTTCTTGAAAATAGGCTTCTTCGCCCACGAAGAGATAGAGCAAGGCTATGCGGCCTTCTTTCATCTCGCGGCGGAACTGCTCGAATCCCATTCCGTCGATTCTTTTTTTATATCTTCTGCTCACAGTCCTTCCAGTATGGTAGAGATGATGGTCTGAGCGAACTCTCTTGCAATGCGTTCGACAGCGGGGTTCTCTTCGTTGAAGAAAGATTCCGGGTCGTCGGACAACTGGTATTCGCCTTCGAACATGAGTCGCGGGTTGTTATAGATTATCTTCTTCGTCTTCTGATTGCGCACCGTGACGCTGACCGTTATACGGACGTTCCAGACGCGCGTGCGCCCCTGGTCGTCGAGCAGCGCGCCCGGATCGCGGAAGTTGCGAATATCGCCCGTGAGCACTGCATCGGCATCATCGGGAATGGTTGTAACGCGGAGGCCGCGAGCACGTTTTAAAATCTCCTCAATGACGGCGCGCGTGAATCGCTGTTCGACGCGATACTTGAGGCTGGAATTTTGAAAGACCGGCACCGCTATCGTCTTGATGTCAGGGGGAAGGCCCTTGCCCTTGCCCGCGCGTTTATATCCGCAAACATCTGCGAAGAGTGCCAGCATTATCATTAGAAGTACAGGCTTGAACATAACGCATCGATATTAACTTTGAGCAGGCGGTTGGAACAAGCGGCAGAATCTACTTGGGGTTGCATTCGTGTTCTTCAGACAAACGCAATCCTCTTTGGCTTGGCTCAGACTCAACATATTTTAGTCAGGTTTTGCAGCAATCAAGCCCTTTGCGATTTTATTCATCATTGATTGATATATTGTACACCCCTCTTTTGTTTTATTACTCGCGCACTTGTTACAAAGCAATTGACTCGCATCGGCTTATGCCCTCTTCGAGATTGGTTGTGACCTCCTTCTCAAAGATTAGGGAAGGGTGAAGATTCAAATAATTCGGTATGTTTACCTGTGGCGGCTTTTCGATGCCTATAAGCAAATTCGCATCGTAGCCTTTCACATTGCAGCCTATACAGCCCAACTGGTATCGGCTGACATATTCACTGCCGCAAACGTGGTAGATGCCTATTATTTGTTGATCTATCACCTTTTGAATGACTGCACATATATCCTTAATATGAGTCGTGCGACTATACACGTCGGTAAACAACTGAACTGTCTTGCCCTTTGATAGCCTCTGTTCGAGAAACCTAAAGAAGTTCATTCTTCTGTGATTATGGTATCCGTAAATCATTGAGGCCCTTAAAATTGTCGAGCGGGGATGTTCTGAAAGCAAAAACTCCTCTGCTTTTGCTTTTGACTGCCCGTACACCGTTTCGGGGTAGGTAGTATCTACTTCTTCATAAACTTTGGTGGGATTACTCTTAAACACATAGTCTGATGAGAGGAAGATGATTTGAGCATCTCGAGGGCACCTACGGGTTAGATTGACCGTCCCGTGGTAATTGACTGCCAGGATTTCCGCCGGCTCTTCAAAAGAATTGGGTTTAGCAGCCAGGTGGACAACAACATCCACATTCGGCACAGTAAAATCGGGAGATGTCAGGTCTTCAAATAAGAGAAAAAGATTGTACTGGCGCGTTTCCATCAGGCGCTTGACTAGAAAAGAGCCAACGAAACCTCCTCCGCCAGTGATAAGAATATTTCTCTTCATGTTTCCAAATTATGAAGGTCTGGATTCGTTTCATCAAAGGGTTTATTCAGCAAAGAGATTTGCTCGCAATCCGTCAGGTATCGCATGACGCGGTAAGTGTAGGGCATTATCTCAATACCTTCCCCTTCGCGCAGGTGAAATGTGACTTGTTGCGTTGGGTCATTCACATCCTGTAATTCGATTTCTACCTCGCCCTTCAGCAAAAACACGAGTTCATGGGTTTCCTTGCTGAAGTGTTTACCGCGAACCGCTCCTGCGCGAGTATGAACGTAGTTCACCTCTTTCCAAATCCCTTCGTTTATCAGCCCGATAAACGAGCCGCGATCATCGCTTCGGCGAGCATAAGATCTCAATTTCTTCACTATCATGGTTCCTCTTGCTTGACCATCATAGTGGCTGACTGCCCTTGTTTCAAGCTCGTACAAATCTTTTCTGCAACCCGATAAGCCAGTGCTGTGATCGTTAGCATGGGATTGGCGACACCAACGCACGGAAAAAGCGAAGCATCCGCAACAAAAAGGTTGGAGATGTTGTAAACTTGACCATAGGAATCCGTAACACAACTGTCTAGCTGATCGGGATGACCCATGCGTAAGGTTCCGGCCTCATGATGACTCCGGCCTTTTGCCAGAACCTTTAAGTCTTTGTCCGGGTCAAGATTACCTCCCAACTCGTTTGCAATACGTCGCATTTCATTCTTCATGATGTTAAGCCGAGTCGCATCGTCCGGGGAGTATTCGAGGAATACAGTAGCCTTTTTCACGCCATACTCGTCCTCGGCACTTCCATCAACCGTTACTCGATTCTCTCTTTGCGGGTCCATCGCTGCTTCTCCTGTAAGCCGGTAGCAGATTTTTGTAGGATCTCCAGGAACCGGATCACCTTGCACATGAATCTGGAATCGCTGTTGTTGCTGTTTTCTTTGCGGCGGAACGACTACATTTACGTATTGCTCATGAGGGTCATTATCAGGGGCGTTCACTGTGACAAGTCCCCGGCAATAAATGTGCTCGGCGAGATAGCGACCGGCAGCAGGCCTATCTTCCCCTAGACCGGAGTTCAGGAAAAGCCGGGCCGATTCGATGGGGCTTGCGGCAAGCACGAATTGTTCTGCCCCAAGCACAATCATGTCTTTTTTCCGGGGGTCTTGAGCCTCCCTACAAACAAACCCTCTCACCCGCTCACGGTCGTGAGCAATCTGAGTGACATAGGCTTGTGGCGCAAAGAAAAGCCGTCGTTTCTTATTGCCAACCTTCGCCTTTACGTAATCTCGGAGAACCAAATCCCATAGTCGCGCAGCCGAACTATCATAGCCCCGGCTGATTTCTTTGTTTCTATTGGACCGAATATCCAGCCCCCAGGAAGGTGGCGAAGCATTATATTCCTCAAGCCTCCCCAAAGTCCAAGTTTGAGACCTTCCTTCGCTTTCGCCAAAGGATACGTTCCTGACGCGCTCCGCTCTGTCATAGTATTCGGCTAAGTCGGTGACTGGCCATTGTCCCTGATTCCAGAGACGGAAGTCATCCTTATAAAAGCGACGAAGGTGAGCGCCCGCGACTATTCCTCTTCCTCCAAGAGCGAAGATCATCATTCCACCAGTTTCAGGCTGCCTTTTTCCTTGCGCATCTTCTTTTGGCGCAAAAGCTCCGTCCCATGGGAATTGCTCCATTGCCTCTATGAAAGCGCCTCTCAGGTAAAGGGGGATACTGTTTATGATGTGAGTAACGGTAAAGATGGTTCCGCGTTCGAGAATGCCTATGGTTACGTCCTCACACTCCTCATAAAGATATTCAGCCACAGCGGTCCCGGCTGGTCCTGATCCCACAATGAGCACTTGCGGCGGTTGCTCCTCAAGGTCACTCAACGAAAAATACAACTTGTCTTCCCAATCATCTTCGGCCATGGTGCCTCCTTCGTCGTTTATGGCTTGCCCATTCCAGTTTCATTATATTTGATCTCTTATTTTTCGGTTCTTTACTCGGTCATGTTCTTCTGTTGAGTAATGAATTCGATTACAAACAGGCTAATCTTACACCCTTCGATTTCTTCAATCAAGCCGGAGATTTTCGATTGCCTTTGCAAACAGACGAGGTTAGAAAGTAATCTCTTTGGGCGGCGCGAAATCCAAGCGGACGGGAGAAGATCGCGAATGCTCGTATGGCTCCAATTCCTGGCTTGCACGGCGGTGATAGTTTTTTCGGGCACCAGGCTTTCAAAGTACGGCGATTGCATAGCCGAAAAGACCGGCATGGGAAGAACATGGGTGGGCGTGATACTTATAGCTTCCGTCACATCGCTCCCGGAACTCATAACCGGCATAAGCTCTGTCACCCTGTTCGGCCTGCCCGACATAGCGGCGGGCGATGTGCTCGGCAGTTGTATGTTCAACATACTCATCATAGCTCTGCTCGATTTGATTGCAGGCTCTCCGCCCATCTCGACAAGGGCGCATCAGGGACAGGTCTTGACCGCAGGCTTTGGAATACTCCTGCTCGGACTCGTAAGCCTCAGCATCTCTACGGGAGCGCGCCTGCCTGCGGTCGGCTGGGTCGGCGCTTACAGCTTCGTTTTTCTCGGGGTCTACATTCTGACCATGAGGCTGGTCTTCTTTTATGAAAAGAGGCGAGTGGCCGAGTTCATCGAAGAGCTTCAGTACGACCACATCACAAAGCGAAAGGCTTATATAATGTACGCGCTGAACGCCCTCGTCATAATCGCGGCGGCCACTTATCTGCCTCATCTCGGAGAGCGCATAGCAGAAATGACCGGTCTCGGCCGGACCTTCGTAGGCAGCTTCTTCATAGCCTTTTCGACTTCTCTGCCGGAACTCGTCGTCTCGATAACCGCCCTCAGAATAGGGGCCATAGATATGGTCTACGGGAACCTCTTCGGCAGCAATCTCTTCAACATAGCGGTGCTTGCGATTGACGATTTTTTATATACGAAGGGACCGCTCATCTCTGACATCTCGGCCAATCACATCATCAGCGCGAACGCCGCCATGGCGCTTACGGCCATAGCGGTAATAGGGCTGACTTACAAGACTACGAAGAAGCGGCTTTTTCTCGCGTGGGAATCTCTCGGGATCATAATAGTCTACGTCCTGGCGAGCGTTCTCTTATATCTGACAAGGTGAAGATGATTAGACATTATCGGGTATAAGGTTTTAATGAATCTCTCGATAACTTCAAATTCAGGTTCAGTTGAGTTTTCGGCCAGCTTGTGGTCAGGAAGGGGCGGCGATTCGCGCCCACGCTTGCCCCCGCCAATCGGCTATAAAGCAAGCAGCGGGCTGCCGGGCAACCCTTCCAGACCTGTGATCCATCGGGAGTTGTTTATGACCCTCGATTCGCTCAAAATCAATCATACTTATTTCCGATAATGTCTATTTTATATCAAGCAACATCTTTCTACAGTTCGATCTGTATACCTAACTCGACCACGCGGTCCGCAGGTATGGAGAAGAAAGATGTAGCCCCTCGCGCATTACGCGACATCCATATAAAAAGCTTCTCGCGCCAGATCGCCATTCCGGGTTTCTCTGTCGCAAGGAGCCGCTCCCGGCTCACGAAAAAGACCGTCTCGTCCAGCTTGATCTCCAGTCCCGACGCATTCAGACTTTCGAGCACCTCCGGAATGTTCGGATCCTGCATAAAACCGTAGTGAGCCACAATCCGGTAGAACTCATCCTTGATATGCACCACTTCGAGCCGGTCTTCTGCCGAAACGTGAGGAATCTCTTCGGTCTCCACCGTGAGAATCAGATTGCGTTCGTGCAGCACCTTGTTGTACTTCAGGTTATTGACTAACGCAGGCGGAGTCCCCGCCGGATTACTGTACATAAATATCGCCGTCCCCGGCACTCTCACCGGTGATTGTTTTTCAACTTCATCAATAAATGTCTTCATGGGAAGACTGCTTGTGCGGAGTCGCTCGGCAAGGATTCGACGGCCCGTCTTCCAAGTAGACATGATGGTGAAGACTATCGCGGCTATTACAAGCGGGAACCAGCCCCCGTGCGTTATCTTCAGGATATTCGCGCCGAAAAATGACAGATCGATCACGAGGAATCCCCCGCAGAGCGCCAGGAGGGCCAGTGCGTTCCATCTCCACTTCTTCCGCGCCACCACATAAAAGAGCAGGGTCGTGATTACCATAGTGGTGGTCACGGCAACGCCATAGGCGGCGGCGAGATTGCTTGAAGAGCGGAACCCCAATACAAGCCCTATACAGGCCAACATCAGTCCCCAGTTGATCACAGGTATATAAATCTGGCCGATCTCCGTAGGAGAAGTATGCTCGATGCGAAGTCGCGGACTGTAGCCGAGTTGCACGGCCTGCCTTGTGAGAGAGAACGCGCCCGATATGACCGCCTGCGAGGCGATGACGGTCGCGGCGGTCGCAAGTATGACCATCGGATAGAGAGACCATCTAGGCAACATCTGATAGAAAGGATTCACGGCAGCAGAAGGGGTTGCGATAAGGAGCGCGCCCTGGCCGAAGTAATTGAGCAGCAGCGCGGGCAGAACGAGCACGAACCATGTCAGTCGAATCGGTCGAATCCCGAAATGACCTATATCGGCATAAAGCGCCTCTCCCCCGGTCACGACCAGAAACACCGCCCCCAGGACTAGGAACCCTTGCAGTTTGTTGCGAAGAAAGAAGTCCAGGCCGTGAAGCGGGCTTACAGCCGTAAGCACACCCGGCTCCTGGGCTATGTGATAAATTCCAAACGCAGCGAGTGTTATAAACCAGACCAATGTGATAGGTCCGAATATCACGCCGACTCCGGCAGTGCCCCGCCGCTGGAACAGAAAAAGCCCGATGATTATTACAACGGTCAGCGGTATTACATAAGGCCGGAAGAAGGGAGTGGCAACCTCAAGCCCTTCGACGGCGCTCAGGACGGAGATGGCGGGTGTAATCATGCCGTCCCCATAAAGCAGGGCCGCGCCAAACAGTCCGAGCAGTATCAGCAGCCATCGCGCGGCCTGTGCCGAAGCCCGGACGGGTGTTACCAGCGCCGCCAGCGCGAGAATGCCGCCCTCGCCCCTGTTGTCCGCTCGCAGGATGAAGACCAGGTACTTGATCGATATCACGATTATCAGCGACCAGAAGATCAGCGAGAGTACCCCCAAAACATTTTCACGTGTCACGGCTATAGCGTGCGAGCCGTAGAAACACTCCCGGATTGCATAGAGGGGACTCGTCCCGATGTCGCCGTAGACGACGCCAAGCGCCGTGAGCGAGAGGATAAACAGATAGCGTCCTCGTGGGTCGGCAAAGGATGCGGGAGTTTCGGTCACTGCTTTTGCGGTTTTTTCTTCAGACATATAAGAACCCGAATTTACTGCATCTTTGTCCGTGGTCCATAGCCCGTAAGTTTCGAACCACAGATCACACAGATTTCACGGATATAAAGTTCAGAGTTCAACCTTCAGGTTGCAGTGGCCATAAAGCTTGAACTCTGAACGGTGACGGATATTTTCTGTGCTATCTGTGTCTGTAGAAGGCTCTGCCTTCCACTGTGGTTGATCCTCCGGCCCCTGACCACGGACCACTGACGGCTGATAGCTGATGGCTGATAGCTGTTCCCATCATTACGGATAAGTGTATGGAGCCTGCAAGCCGAGCGGAATCCCAAGCAACCAGTAGGCTATGAGAAATACCGTCCAGATAACCAGGAACATTACTGAGAACGGGAGCATAAGCGAGACGAGCGTGCCGATGCCTGTGTTCTTGACGTATCGCTGGCTGTAGACGACCACGAGCGGGAAGTAAGGCATGAGCGGAGTGATAATGTTCGTCGTCGAATCGCCCACTCGATAGGCGGCCTGAGTCAGTTCCGGCGAGATGCCCAGTTGCATGAGCATCGGCACGAAGATAGGCGCGAGCAGCGCCCACTTCGCAGAAGCAGAACCGATGAGCAGATTGACGGAGGCCGTAAGCAGGATTATCCCGATTATCGTTATCTGTCCGGGCAGTCCCATGGCCTTGAGCAGCCCTGCGCCCTTGAGCGCCAGCAACGCCCCTATGTTCGATTGCCCGAACGCCGCTATGAAGAGCGCCGCAAAGAACGCAAGCACTATGTAGTAACCCATAGTGCTCATGGCTTTGCTCATTCCCTTTATGATGTCGCGGTGGCTCTCTACGGTCCCCGCCGCATAGCCGTAAACTATTCCGGGCAGGATGAAGAGCAAAAAGATCAAAGGCACTATCGATTGCATCAGCGGAGCATTGGCAGCCGTGATCTCTCCCGGCGATCTTTCGACGCTGGCGAGAATTGCGTTCCTATACTGTTCTGACGGCTGGTCGCCGATTCTTGTTTTGACGGCATCGAGAAAAGCTCGTTCTCCTTGCAATACCTGATTTCGCATAGGTTCCAGCCTGGTCAACACTTCATCAGGGACGCCCGTATCTTTCAGTCTCTCGATGGATTGCTCCGTTATCGTGAACCTTGTAGGCGAGCGCATGGGCGAGGTGCCGGGAATGGATACAATCGCCAGGACTGCGACGCCCGCGAGCATCGCAAGCAGCGCGACGACAAGCCCGCGCCGCTCTTTGGAGGTCAGTTTCTCCATCTGCGGGATATCGGCCACATCGCCGTCGATCTTTGTGCTTCGAAGCCTGGGCTCGATTATGCGATCAGTTATGAACCACCCCACCACGACGATGATAAGACAGGACGCGCCCGTAAAGAACCAGTTGCAGAGCGGGTTGACCGCTCGCGCAGGATTGATGATCTGCGCGGCTGATTGCGTAAGTCCCGATAGCAATGGGTCCAGGCTCGACGGGATGAAGTTTGCGCTGAAACCGCCCGATACGCCTGCGAAGGCCGCCGCTATTCCTGCGAGCGGGTGGCGTCCCGCCGCATAGAAGATGACCCCTCCGAGCGGGATGACGAGCACATATCCCGCATCTGCAGCCGTGTGGCTAACTATGGCGACGAGTATCAGCATAGGGGTGAGCAGCTTTACGGAAGTGAAACTCAACAGCCCTTTGAGCGACGCATTGATGAAGCCCGTATGCTCGGCCACGCCGACCCCGAGCAGCGCGACCAGCACGACGCCGAGCGGGTGAAAGCTCGTAAAGGTCGTCACCATCGTCGACAGGAAGGCAGCGATGGCGCTTCCGGTTAACTGGTTGTTTATCTTTATAGGTTGATTGTTTCGCGGATCGATCTCTGAAAACTGAATCGGCGCGAGCAGTGCGGACAATATCCAGACCAGGATCAGCAGAATCAGAAAGAGCGCGGCCGGGTCGGGGAGCTTATTTCCCACGCGCTCTATCGTGTTGAGCGCCCGGTCTATCCAGCGCGGTGCTTTGTCGGATGGGGTGTCAGGGGCTTCATCAACTTCGGGCATTTCAGAGCTTCCTCCGTCCAGAATTCGAAATGAAGACGAGTGACTTGCGCCGGATGACTATAATTCAAATTCGTTGTCCTGACAACTACATTGCTCAAAAACAGGGCGACTGCAAAGTCGCTATAAAAAATTTCTTTCCTGGGGAGCGTATGTCATTCGCATCGAACCAACCACAGATAACACAGATAACACAGAGAGTCTATCCGTGAAATCTGTGTAATCTGTGGTTGGTCGGTTCGCGGGCGGCTTGCTTTGAGTTCGATTCGCTGATGCGGCGAAAGTTGTAGCGAACAAGAGCGCGCACGCTCACGGGCCGTCCGTCGCGAGTGGCCGGTTTGAATTTCAAGCTGCGAATCGCGCGCGCGGCCGCCGCGTCGAGACCGAACCCCGCCCATCGGATTATTTCGATATCGCCCACCCGCCCGTCTGCATGAAAAACGGCCATCGCTTCGACGGTGGTGCTGATGTCTGCGCGGTCTGCCTGCTCGGTGTATTCGGGCTTGACGCGATTGAGAAACTCTGGCGGGGTGAAACCTTCTGCGGCAGGCGAGCCTTCGTCGGGTATGTCTTCGATTCGCTCACCGTTTGAACTTGTGACTTTCGAGTTGCGGGCGGCGCGAAACTCGGTCATCTGATTTATATAACCTGCGGCCCGCTCGCTGAGAGTATCAAGAGCACGGCTTACAGCCTTTTGCTTCGTCTCCGCTTTTTCATTTATGAAGTCGAATGCGGCGAGCGCGCCGCTGCGGCCGTCGACTATCATAACGCCGATGATGGCTTCTTCGTGCGACCCGTTCTCGCGTTCGCTGCGAGTGAGGGCTTCGGCTTTGCCTGTGATAAAGAAATCGCATCCTGCGAGAGCGCCCACGTCTCTCGCTTCGGTCGTCGTCATGTTGAGCGACCCGCTGTAGCCAAGACCTGCGAGCGCAGGCTCAAACAGCGCCCTGTCGATCAATGCGATGCGCCCGTCGCGGGCGAGCGAATCGGCAAGCGATTTCTCAGGCGACCTTGCGCCTGGGTCGTCAAACTTACCCGCCGCGCGCGCAAAGCCGATCACAGCCACCTGGAATTGGTTTTGAGAAGCGATTGAGTCGTTGACAAAGATCAGGTTTATACCCGGCGCGTCGGCCTGCTGCCCGGTAAATGCCGCGTGTGACAATTGCGGCGGCTTCAATAGCAGGATCAATGACAGGAGAAGAAAGGAACCTGCAATCAGCCATGCCAAGTTTCTTTTCACCTCATTGTCTCCCTTATATCTTTGTGACGCCGGTCCTGGGTTTTTCAAGTTATCATGGATGAAGCAGCGATCAACTTTAATCCCAAAGATTTTATTTTTCAATCTGCGATCAGCGGAGTAACAAAGAATCAGTATTACAAAACCTGACGCATGTCGCTCTTATATGCAGGAGGCCGCACTTTGAGATACCCTGAAATCGGCAGCAGGCGATATCAAGGTGTGAATCAATTATAACTGGCTCACGCTTATTTCCTCACCGAGAGACCGGAATTGCTAGATCAGCGTTGACGAATTGAAGTAGTATTAGACTGCGCGTTGCCGCAGTGCATGTTGCAACCTTTATCTTGGGAAGGAGAAGCGCGATGACCGACGAGGAGATGCGGAAAACGATGCAATTTATCATCGAGCATCAAGCACAGTTTGCCGTCGATATAGACTTGTTGCGTGAAGCGCAGGAAAGATTCACTGCTAACCTGGAAAAGCTCAGTGAATCGCAAGCGGAATTGAGAGAATCACAAGCGCGATTGAGCGAATCGCTGGCAGAATTGAAAGAAAGACAATTGGGAATGCTGATTCTTCAGGCGAAATCCGAGAATCGGCTGGATCGAATGGAAGAAGTGGTCCGCGATCTTGTGCGAGTAACCACTCAACTGATGCAGGCGGTCGAACGCACGGATGCAAGTGTTGCGGCGCTCTTTGAATCGCAGGCGCGCACGGATGAACGCTTGAATTCATTCATCAGGACCGTCGAACGCTACATCACCGGGGGCGGTAACGGAAAACCGCCGGGCTGAACCTCGATGTCCGGCGGCGATGCGGCTTTGATTTTTTGTAAAAGCTCTCAGGCGATCTTCTTCAGGCCCCAGCGATAGAGCACCTTCATCAGAGTCTTGAAGCGCGAGTACCACCTCTCGCTGTAAGGGAACCACCACCAGTTGCTCTTCATAGGCAGCAGATCCCAGTTGACGTGTTTCATACGAACGAATTCAAGAAGACCCGCCTGCCCGTGCGTCACTCCGAGACCGCTCTCCTTGACGCCGAACCAGGGAGTCTGCGCCGCCCCATGTGTATAAACGGCATCGTTTATTATCACCGTGCCCGCTTCTATTCTTCGCGCTATGCGGCGACCGCGCTCGTTGCTTGCGGTCCAGACGGAGGCGAGCAACCCGTAGCGTGTGTTGTTGGCCTCGCGTATGGCTTCCTCTTCGTCTTTGACAACCATTATCGGCAGCACGGGACCGAACGTCTCTTCGTTCATCACCTTCATGGAATCGTTCACATCGACCAGGACGGTCGGCTCGAAGAAATATCCGCCGAGGTCTTCGCGTTTGCGCCCTCCCGTAAGCACTCGCGCGCCGCTCGCCACAGCGTCGGCCACGTGATCGCAAACTATGTTCAGTTGATGTTCGTTCGCAAGCGGGCCGATATCGGTTTCACAACCCGAAGGCGGGCCGAGCCTGAGACGCTTGACTTCTTCGACCACTGCGGAGATGAATTTTTCTGCAACGGGTTCGACCACGTATAGCCGCTCGACCGAGGCGCATACCTGGCCGCAATTGGCGAATGCGCCCCACACAGCCCCTTTGACCGTGCGCTCGAACAGCGCGTCTTCGCAGACTATCATTGGGTCTTTGCCGCCGAGTTCGAGCACTACGGGAAGAAGCCTTTTTGCGGCCGATTCGGCTATGCGCTTTCCCGTGCGCACAGAGCCTGTGAAGAATATTTTGTCGACCGCGGATTCGACCAGCGCCGCGCCGGTCGCCCCATCGCCCTGCACCACCTCGAACACGCCTTCAGGGAAACCCGCTGCGGCAAACAATCGCTTTACTCGGTCGCCCACGAGCGGACTGCGTTCCGACGGTTTGAGCACGACGGAGTTACCCGCCATAAGCGCCATCACGACTTCGCCCGTAGGGATTGCGAAAGGGAAATTCCAGGGGCTTATTATCCCTACGACGCCGAGCGGCTCATAAGAGATCTGCGAGCGCTTGTTTCGAAAGACCGACAGCAGGAATCGCTCGTCGCGCAGCAGGCGTTCGGTCTTCGCCGCGAAGTAGCTCATCAGGTCGGCTATGGGAAAGACCTCCGTCGAGAGCGCCTCGAAAGGGGGTTTACCGGTCTCGCTCGATATTATATCGATGATCTCATCCTGTCGGTTGTAGAGTTCCTGGCGGGCCTTCAATATGTAGCGTGCGCGGTTTCGATATGAGAGAGCGCCCCATGCGGGTTGCGCCTCCCGCGCTCGCGCGACGGCCGTTTCGACCTCTGCGACGGATGCCGCAGGGAAGCGCCCCAACTCTTCGAGCGTAGCGGGGTTGATAGAGATTATTTCAGGCGTATCGGTCACGGTTGCGGTCATAGCAAGGCTCCTTTGTGTGATGCTTTTTGTGCAAGGGTGCAGGGGTGCGGGGGTGATCGGGTTCTGGCTTCACCGCCTCTGTGACTCCCCTGCTCTCCTGCTCCTCTGCTCCTCTGCTCTCCTCACGCATCACGTATCAAATCTATCAAATCTTCGGGCGCATCGAACGCAAGGTCAGGAGAGGCGGCCATCAACCTTTCTCGTACTGCCCCGCCCCACAATGCGGCGGCCGTCCGGGTGCCCGCCGCTCGCCCCATCATTATGTCTGAGGGGCTGTCGCCGATTACGAGAGTGCGTTCACGATCAGCGCCCGCTCTGCGGAGGACTTGCAGGACGCCTTCGGGTTCGGGTTTCGGCCGCTCCACATCGTCGCCCCACACGGTCGAATGAATCAGCGGGCGCAGGCCCGTGATGTCGAGTTCGAGTTCGCCCGCCCGTCGCGGCTTGAGCGATACGATGGCTACGAGAGCGCCGCGCTCGATAATAAGATTCAACATCTCTTCGATGCCTGAGTAGGCGACCAGATGATGATGGTGATTCGCGTAGTAGTGCTCTTCGAAACTGACGAGCATGCGCTCGACCGCCTCCGCGCCGTAGCGGACGAGCACTTCTCTCGGAGTCATATTCCAGAAATCGCGGAACTCCGCATCCTCAATCTCAAGCCCCGTATGAAGGCGTATCGAGTGATCGAATGCCTCGCGGTAGGCGCGCTCCGAATGCGCCAGCGTTCCGTCGAAATCGAATATGAAGCAATCGAAGCTCATCGACAATCTATTGTCTCGGCGGAGGCGGTTGATTGGTTCCGCGCGTACGGTTGAAGGGCGAAGACTCCATCCATTTGGGCATCGCGTCCGCATTTGCAACGCGCATGCCTGCGATCAGTCCGACAAGGGCGACCGTGCGCGCTCCGTCCCAATGCCATTCGGGCCGCACAGTGTCTGCGACCGAATGATAATCGGTCACAAGCCACTTCTTGACGCGGGCTTTGAATGCCTCCTGATCTCCGCCCGGCCCTCCCATTGGCATAATGGCAGGCACTCCCTTCTTGACGAATGCGTAATGGTCCGAGCGATAGAAGACTCCCTCTTCGGGAAACGGGTCCGGTATGATGGAGGCTCCGATTGCGGTCACTGCGCCTTCCCAAACAGTGCCTAACTCGGAGTGTTCCGCACCATAAGCCAGCATGTTTTTGACGGGACCATAGACCTCCGTGCCCGCGCTGTCGAAGTTGATATTCGCGGCCACCTTTTCAATGGGCCATGTGGGATTGCGGACCCAGTGCTCCGCGCCCAACAATCCGTACTCTTCGCCCGTGACGGCCAGAAATATTACAGAGCGGCGCGGGCGCGAGGGCGATTTCGATAGAGCTTCCGCAACTGCCAATAGCATCCCCGTGCCAAGCCCGTTGTCGGCCGCGCCCGGATATATGCGGCCTTCCAGGTCTATGCCGTAAGCGTCGTAATGGGCCGTGTAGACGAGGGCTTCCTGTTTGAGCGCCGCGTCCGAACCTTCGAGCAGGCCGACGACATTGTTGCTCGTTCCTTCTTCACGTTTCAGCCGGAGGGTGATTTCGATATGGTTGCTCAAGTCCCGCGAGACGAACTCGCCGCTTTCGGCTTTCTCTTTCGCCTCAGCGAAGGTCACTCCCGAACCGGCAAAAAGCTTTTCGGCCCCTTCGTCGCTCATAAGGATGATCGGAGGTATCTTGAAGGGCGGGCCGGGCGCATTGGCAAGCTCAACGCGGCGGCGCGAGAGGTAATTGGCGATCAGAGCGTAAGGTTGCCGCTCGTTTCCTATATTTGTGAGGACGAAGGCAGCCGGGCCTTTGCCGATGAGCTTGCTTAAGATGGCTTGCGGGCCGGTGGCTTTCTGCCAGACATCCTTATCTACGCCCTTTGGCGGCCCGCCGTTGAGCACCACGACCGTTTTGCCTTTCAGGTCCAGCCCGGCCAGGTCATCGCGTTTGAGATCGGAAGAGATCACGCCGTAGCATACGAACACAAGCCCGCCGCTTACGTCCGCTTTATCATAAGTGTAGGGTGGAAAGGCTACGAAGTCCTCGCCGTGCTTGAGCGTCGCCTCGCCCGCCTTGATGACGGATTCCGGAAGCACCTGAGAACTTTTGAACTTGATCGCTTGAAGGTAGGTTTCGGAATCGCCGAGCGGTTTGAGGCCGAGTTTTGCGAATCTGTCGGCGAGATATTTTGCGGCCCTGTCGCCGCCGGGTTGGGCCGTCCCGCGCCCCTCCATCTCTTTGGAAGCGAGGGCGGTCGTCGTCTCTCGCAAAGTCTCCACTTTCAAACGCGAGGCGGCTTCGCGCTCGGTTTTGGTGAGGGCGGATTTAGGCGCTGTGGCCGCTGATTGCCATGCGAGCGCGGGCGAGGAAATAAAAGCAAGAGTGAGCAGCAGGGCCACGAGGGCGCGCCCGGTGGAACGCAAGTTAGAAGATGGTTTCATTTAAAGATTTCTCCTGATGAAAAGAGTTGAGCCGATCTGGAAATGAGAGTCTTTGACCGGGAAAGTGAGCAATGGTTCTTGTCAAACTATACCTCCTGGTCTGCGCAAGCGGATCGCAACGGTTCCGAATAAGAAAGAAGTCTCTACGGTCATTGCGCCTGATGGAAGTTGCCCATCGCGCGGAACTTTTCGTAGCGGCGGGTTATGCGCTCTGCGTCACTCTGGTCGCGGGTCGAAGCCAGCGCGTCCGCCAGATAAGCGTCCAGTATTTGCCCCATCTCGGCGTGGTCCATGTGAGCGCCTCCGGGCGGTTCGGGCACTATCCGGTCTATCAGGCCGAACTCTAACAGGTCGGGCGCGGTGAGTCGCAGCGCGCGCGCGGCCTCCTCTGCATAAGACTGATCGCGCCAGAGTATAGAGGCGCACCCTTCGGGCGAGATCACCGAGTATATGGAGTTTTCGAGCATAAGCACGCGGTCGCCCACGCCTATAGCGAGCGCGCCGCCCGATCCGCCCTCGCCCGTCACCGTTACAATCACGGGCACGCGCAACCTCGCCATCTCGCGCAGGTTGTAAGCTATGGCTTCGGCCTGACCTCGCTCTTCTGCGTCTATGCCCGGATAAGCGCCCGGCGTGTCTATGAAAGTGAAGATGGGGCGATGGAATTTCTCGGCGAATTTCATCACGCGCAGAGCCTTGCGATAGCCTTCGGGTTTCGGCATGCCGAAGTTGCGCTGTTGCCGCTGCTTCGTCGTGCGACCCTTTTGATGGCCGATTACCACGCATGGCTGCCCGTGAAAATGCGCGAACCCGGCTATCATCGCGGGGTCTTCGCCGAAGCGCCGGTCGCCATGAAGCTCTGTGAAACCTGTGAATAGAAGGCCGATGTAATCGAGCGTATAAGGCCGTTCGGGATGGCGCGCGAGCCTGACCCTGTCCCATGCATTGGGCGCGCGAGGGTCCGCTGTGAGATTAGCCCCCTCGGACTGTCGAAGATGGCGATGTATTTCTTCGATCGGATCGCCCTCTTCCGAATCGGTCTTGTTTTTTTCATCAGCCATAATCGTTGCGCGTTGCGCATCACTGATTGTAAATCAAACCGGCCATCTTGACACCCTTCGCGCGACGCTGTTAAATTGCGCCGTTTGAATAACAGGAGGTCTTGGTATAGTGCAAGCGTTCAATGGTATAGAAGTTCCGGCAGATGGTCAAAAGATTACCGTTGAGGGAACGCGCCTCGCGGTGCCTGATAACCCTATCATCCCTTTCATCGAAGGCGACGGGACGGGGCGCGATATATGGCGCGCTTCCGAGCGCGTCTTCGACGCGGCGGTAGAGAAAGCCTACGGCGGCGCGCGTCGCATCGTGTGGTACGAGATATTCGCCGGAGAAAAAGCTTTCAGCCGGTTCGGCGAATGGCTGCCCGACGATTCGGTCAAGGCCATTTCGGAATTCGTGGTCGCTATCAAAGGCCCTCTGACCACCCCCGTAGGCGGAGGCATACGCAGCCTCAACGTGACTCTGCGCCAGGTGCTCGACCTCTATGCCTGCGTGCGGCCCGTGCGCTACTTCGATGGCGTGCCCTCGCCCGTCAAACATCCCGAAAAAATGGACGTGGTGATATTTCGCGAAAACACCGAAGACGTTTACGCGGGCGTCGAGTTCACATCTGGCAGCGAGCGCGCCACAGAAATCATATCGCTGCTCAACGACAAGTATGGCTACAATGTGCGCACAGACAGCGGCATCGGCATCAAGCCCATCTCGCCTACGGGTACTAAAAGGCTTGTGCGCCGCGCCATACAGTACGCCCTGGATTTCAATCGGCCGACGGTTACGCTCGTACACAAGGGCAACATCATGAAATTCACCGAAGGAGCTTTCCGCGACTGGGGCTACGAGCTTGCGAAAGAGGAATTCCGCGCGTCTGTAGTCACCGAGCGCGAGACCTGGATTCTCGACAATCGCGAGCGAAATTCTTCGATCAGCGACGAAGAGAATGCTCGGATGATAGAGCCGGGCTTCGATCAGATGTCCGACAAAAAGAAGGCCGAGATCGTCAAGGAAGTCGGCGACACGCTCTCCGCCATAAGGGAGACGCACGGCAACGGCGCGTGGAAGGAGAAACTCCTCGTCAAGGACCGCATAGCCGATTCGATGTTTCAGCAGATACTGATTCGCCCGGACGAATACTCTGTCGTAGCGACTCCCAACCTGAACGGCGACTACATTTCAGACGCGGCCGCCGCGCAGGTCGGAGGGCTTGGCATGGCCCCCGGCGCAAACATAGGCGACGGGGCGGCGATCTTCGAAGCCACGCATGGGACCGCTCCCAAGTACGCCGATAAAGATGTAATCAACCCTTCGTCTGTGATACTGTCGGGCGTGATGATGTTCGACTACTTGGGATGGCGAGAAGCGGGACAGAAGATCACCGCCGCCCTGACCCGTACCATTCAACAGAAGCGCGTCACTTATGATCTGGAACGCCAGATGGAAGGCGCTACAAAGCTGAAGACGAGCGAGTTCGCATCGGCCATCATTGAAAACATGTAGCGTGCGGCTTTGCTTGAAAATCAGCCGCCGGCTATCAAGCCGACGGCTGATGAAACAGGTGCGATCAATTCGGAAGCGATCACCTTTTCGACATCGGCGACTCGCGCCCCGCAAGCACAAGCTCTCGCATTTTGCTTGTGACCGCCTGACTGCCTCCGCCATAGTTAGACATCACGACAGCCGTGAAACCGTTTTCGAGGAACATATCGAGATTCGAACTGATGCCGGGGAAGCCGCCGCTGTGACCGACTATCCCGCGCTCTTTATCAATCGAAAAGCCGTAGCCGTAATCGGGCGAGTTTATCTCAGGCTTGGCCGACGTGAGCAGCTTTACGTATTCCTGGCCCACGAGCTTTCCTGAACGAAGCGCCGTATCGAAGCGGAGCAAATCCTCGACCGTCGAATAGCCGCCGCCCGCAGGCCCGCCCCGGATTACATGCATGAAGAGATTGTTTCTGAAGCGCACGCCTTCTGCTGCAAACTCTTTTTCATAGCCGAGCGCAAGGTTGGGCGTCACAAGGTCCAGCTCGTAACAATCGGAGTTCGTCATCCCCGCAGGACGGTAGATGTTTTCCCGAATATAATCGAAATAGCTCTGCCCCGAAGCTTTCTCTATGACCGCGCCCAGCACGAGCATCCCCGTGTTGCTGTATTGCCAGCGCGCGCCCGGCTCGAAGGCGAGTTTCTCTTCTTTGGCCAACTCCATCATATCGTTGACGGTGCGAAAGCGCGCCCGCGACGATTCCATAAACTTCCGGTTGAAATAGCTCCCAAGCCCCGATGTGTGAGTGAGCAGGTGTTTGATTTTGATCTTCTCGGCGGACTCTTTGTCAGGGAAGTCGGGGAGGAATTTTGAGAGCGGATCATCGAAAGAGAGCTTTCCGCGTTCGACCAGTTGCGCGATGGCGACCGATGTGAACATTTTGTTCATCGAGCCTAGATTGAATTTCGTGTCTGTGCGATTCGGCACATTGAATTCCTTGCTCGCTTCGCCGAAGGCTTTTTTGTAGATCGGTCGTCCGTCTTTGGCCAGGAGCGCCGCGCCTGAAAAGGCGTCCGCCGCCGCGAGCTTTTTGACGAAGGCGTCAAGCTCTTTGACCATCTCTTCTTCGGTCAGCTTCCTTGCGGGACGCTCGCCCGCCGGAGCGGACGCGAGCCTCATCCCTATTCCGGCGATGAGGTGCGGAGGTGCGGACTCGACTCGCACGATCAGAACTCTCCAGTCGCCCGTCAGTTTGCTCTTTACAAACGCCGAGGCTTCGGTTTGAGTCGAAGTCTGAAAGCTGTGAACTTCGAGGCCGCGAGTCCTGTCGTGAACCTGAAAGATAAAGCCCAGATGATCATCCATCGGGGACAGGTTGAGAAATCCGGCATTGTAGTTCTTCTGAATGTAAGCGGTGGCCGCCGCACGGTCAGGCGCGTTGATCAATTGAACGAGTTCATTGAGCCGCCGGGTAGCGGGCGAATCCGACGGCGTTTGAGATGTTTGCCCTGTAAGATTCGATGGGGCGGACGCGAGCGACAGGATCAGAATCGAGATTTTCAAGAGAGACTTCATTGTTAAACTCCTCTATATTTCAGATTCACGGAAACGGTCTCAGCAGGAGACCGCGATTCACCTCGGCTTCGGCCGGTGGTATCTTTACATTTATGATACGCCGGTGCGAAGCTTGTGGGTAATGGATTGTTTCAATACCGAGTATTCACGCTATGAATTTACAGGCGATAGACCTCAACCTGCTCCTGGCCTTCGAGGCCCTTATGGACGAACGCAATGTGACTCGCGCGGCGCAGCGAATCGGGTTGAGCCAGTCGGCCATGAGCAACGCGCTCGCCCGGCTGCGTCGCACCTTCGATGATCCCTTGCTGGTCCGGGGCGTGAAAGGGATGACGCCCACTCCGGCGGCGCAGGCGCTTATCGTGCCGGTTCGGGCCGCGCTTGCGCAATTGCGCGAAGCGGTCGAGGAAAAACCTCGCTTCGATGAGCAGGCTTCCCAGACAGTGTTTCACCTTTTAACGAGCGATTACGCAGAGATAATACTGCTTGCGCCGCTGCTTGAGCGGCTGCGCGCTCGCGCAAGAGGCGTCCGTTTGCAAATCCATCGCCTGAACAGTTTATTCGAGTCTCCCGCGCCAGCTTCGCTTTCGGACTCTTTCGATCTGGCGCTCGGCTTTTTCCCCGATGCTCCGGCGCTCGATACGAGCTTGCATTCCGAAGTCTTGTGGTCGGAGCAGAATGTTTGCATAACGAGAGCCAATCACCCGACGATCAAGGGAAAGCTCTCTCTGCGGCAGTACGCGGCTGCGCACCACATAGGGGTGTTTTATAAATCCCTCGGGCCGGGGCTGATCGATGCGCTGCTTGCGCAAAAGGGGCATTCGCGCCATCTGGCCGTGCTTGTGCCGCATTTTGCGAGCGTGCCTTTTCTGGTCGCCGCTTCCGACCTCATAGCTACGGTCCCTGAAAGCCTGGCCCGCAGATTCAGCGAGCAGGTCGAAATACAGATATTGCCCTTGCCGTTTGCGATTCCTGCATTTCGTTTGACGATGCTCTGGCACAAGCGCAATGAAGCTGACCCGGCACATCAGTGGTTGCGCAAAATGATTACGGAAACATCGGCGCAAATCAGGCGATAGGTAAAGGCAAAAGTAAAAAGTAAAAAGGCAAAAGTACGAGGCTTCACTTTTACCTTTGTACCTTTTGCCTTTGAGCGAAGCGACGGCGGCCCCGTAATCAAGAACTTCCAAGTTGGGCAAGGCGCTGGCGGGCGACATCTGTGTATGAGTTCTGCGGGGCCACTTCGATGGCTTTTTGAAAATGAATCTTAGCCTGTTCTTTGTTTCCCAATCGCTCGTAACAGAGTCCGAGACCCGTATGCACGAGGTTATGTCGAGGATCGCGGCGGGCCAGTTGATCGAACGCCGTGATGGCTTCTTCATAGCGATTCATCTTCAGGTAGACATCGCCAAGAGCATATAACAGAATGTGATGGTCGGGCGCGTAACGCTGGGCTATTTTCAAATGATCGACCGCTTCGTTGTAGCGATTCTGCGCGGTCAATAAGATAGCCAGGTTGATGCGCGGCTCCGGGTACGTGGGGTCATATTTGAGAGTCTCTTGATATGCCTGCTCGGCCGGCGCGGTCTTGCCCTGCCTGTAGTAAACCCATCCCAGATTGTAGCGGGCCTTTGTGTAAGAAGGCTCGATCTCTAATGCTTTTAGAAGAGGCTGCTCGGCCTGTTGAAGCCTTCCTTGATTCGTATAAACCACGCCGAGGTTGTAATGAGTGTTGGCATAAGGCGCGCCGTATTCTATCGCCTTCAGATAGTATGTCTCCGCTTCATTCGCTTTTCCCTGTTCCCGATAAACGTCTCCGAGATTCGACAGCGCGTCGTAGTAGGTTGGATTGAATTCAAGGGCCGTCAGGTATTCCTTCTCCGCCTCTGCAAAATTCCGCTCTTCGCTGTAATATGCGCCTATGTAGTTGTGCAGATAAGGATGTTTCGGAGTCACGCGGAAAGCCTGAGCCGCCATAGCTCGGTTGTTCTGCCACGAAGGATTCTGATAGACAGTGAGCAGCATAAGAATTACGCCGATGAGAACGGTCGCGGTCTGAAAGAATGTTTGCTGCCGCTCGCCGAGTCGTTCGCCTAAGCGCGCGAGGGCTATCGCTACAATCAGGCAGAGTCCTACGGAAGGCAGATAGAGATAGCGATCATGCAGTAGGGATTCCTGCGGATTGAATGCCTTCAAATTGAGCACGGGCAGAAGGAACAGGACCGCCCATATCGAAGCTCTGATTCCGGCCCCATACCTGCGCGCAACGAAGACCATCGCTGTGACTATTGCGGCCACAGCGAGAGCCGCGCCCCAGAAACGCGGGTCGGCAGCCGATGACACATAACTGTGATCGTACATGACGGCCAGAGGGTAAGGGATGAAAAACAGGCGCGCGTATCCGAGCAGGACTGACGGAAGCGTAAGCAACACCTGCGCGTTCGGTATACGAGCGGCTTTAAGATCGGTCGAACTGAGAAACCCCAGCACCGCATATCTCGCCACCAGATAAACGGCAGCGGCGGCGGCAAAGGGAGCCACGCGCAGGGCGAGCCTTCGCAAGCGGGCAGTGAAAGGCTCGCCCTCCTCGCGGTCGAGCCATTCACGCGCTGCGAGAAATATCGGAAAGGCTATAGCCACTTCTTTGCTGAACATCGCAAGCACGGCAAGCCCTGCGCTTGCGGGCAGCAGAAACGAGTGACCGCGCTTTCCGTGATAGTGGCGCTCGTAAAGCAGCAGAGAGCCGAGAATGAAGACCCCCGCTACGGGGTCCGGCACCCCTGAAATCCACGCGACCGATTCGCTGTGAACGGGGTGAAGGCCGAAGAGGAAAGCCGCCGCAAGCCCCGCTTCCTGCGACATATCCCATTGCCGCGCCAGCCTGTAAACCATATAGGTGACGAGCAAATGAAGCAGCACAGAGAAGAGGTGCCATCCGAGAACATTGAGTCCGAACAGTTGATAGTTGACGATGAGAGCCACGTTGAACAGAGGGCGGTAGTAAGGGCTGGCAGGGGTATTGGATTCAGGGTTCATGAACTGCCAGACGTTCTGCGTGAACATGCTCGGAATGTTCGACAGCTTGTTGATCGTCGGGTTCTTCAGCACCTGATAACGGTCATCGTAGAGGAATTCTCCGTCGAGCGAATTGGCGAATGCGAGGAAAGTGATCACAAGTAATCCCGCGACAAGAAGGCGTTCCTGTTTTTTCGAGCGCGAGCTCCAGCGCGCCCTTTCGCGGCGACTCGCGCGCGCGCATGGAGTCGCCGTCTGCGCTTTCGATTCGGTCTCGACGGCGACCTGCGCGGCCGCAATATGTCTTTTCTTGCCTTTTCGAGATTTCGCCATAAGGTTTCAGCCTGTTTGTCAGTGATCTAATGGGCGAGATCGCTCGCCACACTCCTGAGATTAATCCGGGTTTTTATAACCCGAACGGGCTTACCTTACACCGTATTGCCGCTTTCAGGCAAACCGCCCGATCAGGCTTTTTTCTATGTGAATTTTAGCAAACATTATTCGCAAGCGTGTCGTAAAGCGAGGTGATCCCGGATTTTGGTACATAAGCTTATGAGATACATCTACTCCTTTTATACGGACGCGGTAAAAATTGCGCTCCAATCCATCTTTGCGCACAAGCTTCGCGCCTTTCTCACCCTGATAGGCATAATCATAGGCGTGGCATCGGTCGTGGTCGTGGGCGCATCAATCGACGGGCTGAACACTTATGTCGTCGATAAAATATCGAAGGTGCTCGGGGCCAATCACTTCATGATAGCCCGTTTCATGCATGCAGGTCGTCTGACTGAAGAGGAATGGGAAAAGATGCTCAAGCGCAACAAGTCGCTCGAATGGGACGACCTGGAATGGTTGCAGAAGCATTGCACATCGTGCAAAGAGATGGGTGCTACGGTCAACAATCGCATCGACCTCAAACAGGAAGGGCAGGAACTCTTCGGCACCCAAATAGCGGGCGTCACCGCAAACATGGTCGATATTGAAGACAAGACGATAATCGAAGGGCGGTTTCTGCTGCCGCACGAAGTTGACAACTCCTCCATGGTCTGCGTGATCGGCATGGATTTAAGGGAAAAGTTTTTCCCCGGTCTCGATCCGATAGGCAGGGAGCTTAAAATTCGCGACGTGCCGATGCGCATAGTGGGCGTAGAAGAGAAACGCGGCTCCATGTTCGGCCAGTCCCTCGATAATCATGCCTATATCCCCATAACCACTTATCAGCGGATTTTCGGCCGCCGCCAGAGTCTGAGCCTTCACGGCAAATCCTACAGCCGCGAGCAACTCGAACCCACATTAGAACAGGCCCGTATCGCCCTGCGCAATTATCATAAGCTCAAGGGCAATGATGAAGACGACTTCGGCACGGTAAACGTGGCTCAGGCCAACAATCAGGTCGACCAGTTTACAGGAGCCATTGCCCTCGTAGTCACGCCCATCACGTTGATCTCGCTCCTTGTGGGAGGGATAGTCGTGATGAACATAATGCTCGTCAGCGTCACGGAGCGCACCTTCGAAATAGGATTGCGCAAAGCGGTCGGCGCGAGGCGAAGCCATATACTTATGCAATTTCTAATCGAGTCGTCTTTCCTTTCGGCCTTTGGGGGGGTCTTCGGCCTTTTGCTTGCCGCAGGCATATCTTCGCTCATAAGCGCGACGACTCCTTTGCCTATGACTATAACTTTGACATATATATTGTTGTCGCTCGTAGTGTCGAGCGGGATAGGCATAATCTTCGGGATATATCCGGCCTACAAGGCCGCGCGGCTCGACCCGATAGTGGCGCTGAATAAGAATTGAGGGAGGCTTCGTGAAAGCTGAATCTATCATTCCAAACGAAACCATGATGGACCGGGATGCGAGGCGAGGTCGGAGGGCGATTGCGAAAGCGAGAGCCATCATTCCGACCGAAATCATAAAGATGGCGCTCGACAACATCCGGGCACATAAATTCAGGAGCTTCCTGACGGTGCTCGGCATAGTCATAGGCGTCATGACGGTCATAGCCATCAGCTCCATCCTGACCGGATTGCGCGCGAATATAATTCAACTGGTCGAAGAGTACGGCACCAATAACATATACGCCTTCCATCTTTCCACAGGCATACAGGTAGGCCCGCGCGACCGGTCTGAGCGCGCGCGCAAGCCGCTCACCCCCGAAGACGCCGAAGCGATAGCCCAGCAAGCGATTGCCGTCGAAGAGGTCGCCAGTGTAGGGTTCATCGAATGGAGAACCGACAGGACCATAAGCTACAAGGGGCAGAATTATAAACAGGGTCAGATACAGGGCGTGAGCGCCAATTATGCCAAGACCGTAAACATCGCCATAGATGAAGGGCGCTTCATAGGCGAGATCGACGACCATCACCGGCGCGACGTTATGGTCATAGGCGTCAACGTCGCCGAATCGCTCTTCCCGCACACGAACCAGATAGTGGGCACACAGGTGATGATGTGGGGCAGAACCTTCGAGATCATAGGCGTGCTCGCTAAAAGGAAGGGCAGTTTCTTCGGCGAGAACGAAGAAGACAACGCCGTCTTCATTCCGTTCAGAACGGCGCGCAAGCTCTCGCCGAGCAGCGACTTTTTAATGCTCATCATTCGCGCAAGGACGGGAGAATTGCCGAAGGCGCTGGGTGAGGTGGAGACTATCTTGCGCCGCCAGCGCGGAGTGAGATTCAACGAGCCGAACAGCTTCGACCTCAGCACCGCAGACCGCCTCATAGAGCAATTCGACAGCATCACGGCGGCTTTCGGATTGATCGCCATAGCCATATCGAGCATAGGACTGCTCGTAGGCGGCATAGGCGTTATGAACATAATGCTTGTTTCGGTAACGGAGCGGACGCAGGAGATAGGCATACGCAAGGCCATAGGCGCGAGGCGTAAAGATATAGTCAGCCAGTTCCTGCTCGAAGCCATGACGCTGACGTTTCTGGGAGGGTTGCTGGGGGTCATCCTTGCGGTAGGTGCGAGCCAGATATTGCTGCTTCTGATACCCGGCCTTCCGTCTTCCATTCCGCTATGGGCGGTGATAGCGGGGCTTGTGGTCTCTGTAGTCGTAGGGCTGGTCTTCGGGGTCTGGCCCGCGAGAAAAGCTTCGCGGCTCGACCCGATAGAGTGTTTGCGATACGAATGAGTGAATGCGCATCGCAAACCACGCTTCGTCGGCAGGCATTCTGGAATAGGCTGAATGCCTGTCGGCGATTTCTCCCTTTTCTTGCGATCACCTTTTTGTCAAATCAATATTCGAATCCGGCCGTGTTAAAAGTCTTTATTTGCCGTCCGGTGAGATTCAGGTCGCGGCAATTACTGCGAGTCGGACAATGCAGTAATGCGGTTTCATAGCATCTGATGGGATCCTTTAGGAGCCATTAGGATTTAATGACATTTCATAGGTCGATCCGTCATTTTTGTCATTTTAATCCGGGCGGTTAAGCACGTAGGAACGAAACATCCGATCTGACAATGTGTACATGCCTCGACCAGACTTGCTGATAAGTTTCTTTTCTGCAAGACGTTGGACATATTTTGCAATGTTTCCCGCAGAAACCTTTACCTTGCCCGCTGCCGCCCTGCTATGGATATCTTTAACGGGCATTGGAGTTTCTGATTCTGCAATAACGCGAAGGATTTTGGCTTCCTCTGAACTAGCCTGGTTGAACCATTGATCGAAGACAGCCATCCCAAGATCATTCAGCGCAGCCTGCAATGCCTTGTCCCATACTTCGATTTCTACGCGCCTGGATAGCTGATTGTTGAAAAGGTGAAAGCACAATACCTGCATTTCATAAGGGTGTCCTTCGGTGTATTCAACAACCCGATTCAGAACTTCTGTGCTGAAGGAAATTCCCGTGTCGGCAAGCGAGTTGAGGACCGTTTCCCGCACCTCGCTTTCGCTGAGTGGATCAAGTTCCACCCGTGATAGAAAATAACGGGCGAGAGGATGATGCTTATTGACAGCCGTAAGTTCAAGCCAGGTGTTCGGAGTTGATGCTATGCCGACCAGAATATTTGTCTTCCTGATTGACTCCATCGAAAGTGTCTGCCTCAGTGTCATAACGATTTCCGAGGCGGCCATGAAGTTATCGAGGTCGTCAAGAAGTATTATGAAAACATCGGTCTTGCTCTCAAGATCCTGCCACAGTCTCACCAAGGTGTCGTGAAGAAAAGCTTGTGTGGACATCTCTCTTTTGGAAGTATCCCGTTTGAACTGTAGCCCTGTGCCAAGAACGCTGATTCCAACAGAGTCAAAAAAACTGGCGACCTTCTTAAATTGGTCAATCGAATACGGAAGGTCTCGAAAGATGCCTTCTACGATAGAACGGGCCGCTTCGATCAGCGTGGTGCCGGATTGCAAAGCTTCAAGCGGGACGATGGAAGCGATATGCCCGCGACTCTGACAGATTCGCTTATATTCTTTGAGCAAGGTTGACTTGCCGATTCCCCAATCGCCAAGCACAAGAAAATGCTCGCGGAATTTTGTATGGAGAGATCTGTTGATTCTCTGTTCGAAGAACTCCAACTCCTTCGTTCTTCCGCCGAAAACGGTCGGCTCCACGCCTGTCATCGGAGTGAAAGGATTTCCCGCCCGCCTCATCTTTTCATCGCTATGATCTATAGCTCTCTGCACCACATTTATAAGGTCATCGACAGCCGTTGCAGACTTTTCTATAAAATCAAATACTCCCTGAGTCAGAGTTTGTCTGGCCAGTTCCACACTTCCATATCCGGTAATCACGACAATGGGGCGCAAGGGGTCGAGTCTGAGCGATTCTGAGATCAGTACCAGCCCTCCCATCTCTTCACCCGACGGGCCTGGAATCTTCAGATCGACGATCAAAATGTCGAAAGGCTTCGCTTTCAGCTTTTCACGGGCGAGCGTTATGGTGTCGGCGTTCTCTACTTCGAGCAATGATAGAGGGCTTCCTTCCATTGAGTTACGGTCCCGCCCTATCATCTTGATTTTGCGTTGAAGAGCCTTCGTATATGCCCTGAGCGTGTCGCGGTTGTCGTCAACTATAAGAACTCTTATAGACATTTCAGGCATCCTTCTTCTTCGTGGCTATCGGCAACAGGATCGTAAATGTGGTTCCCCTTTCGGAGGAAGCCTGCAATTTCAGCTTGCCTCCCATCGCGGCAATTATTTTACTGGAAAGAAAGAGGCCCAGGCCCAGCCCCTTTTTGCTCGGCACTTGTTCCTTGAATAATTTGTTTCCAAGTTCTTTTGAAATTCCGGGACCGTTATCTTTCACAAATATAGCGATCTCGCCGCCCTCGTCTTTACATCCAAGCTCGATAATGCCGCCCTTTTCGCGCAGCACACTGGCAGCATTGTTAGTGAGTTCAAGCAGCACTCCGATTACTTGTTCGATGTCTATTGACACTTTCCCTTTCTTCGCTCTTTGATCGATTGACATCTCCAATTGAATACTTGATGGCAAACGGGGCCTAACCAGCGTCTCGGTTCTTTTCAGTAACTCCTCGGCGCTTATCTGTTCCACTTTGGGTCTGCCTATATCGAGGTAATCAAGCAGGCGTCGTAAAATGAGTTGACTATACCCAACACTTCTCTCAAGCAAGTCGCACTCTTCTTGAATTGCAGGCGAACCATCGGCCAATTCCCGAATCTCTTTGATCGAGATGCCCATAAGCCCAAACTCATTTTTAAGGTCATGAGCGACAACACCACAGAAGGCTTTATACCTGTCTGCATCCTTGCCGGACAGTTGTTCGATCTGCTCCTTGCCGGACAGTTGTTCGATCCGTTCCTTTAGGCGCTTGTTATCTTCATCGAGAGCAGAAGCAAGCTTCTCGAATCGTTGAGCCTCTAATTGCAGATGGCTCGCAGCAAGGTTGTCCTTAATTGTGAAAAGCAACATATCATTACGAAAAGGCTTTTGTATAAAATCGTTTGCGCCGAGTTTGAACGCTGTCCTTATAGTTTCATATTGCGAGAATGCAGAAACGATTATAATGGGAGTCAATGTATCTTCGTTCCTGATCTGCTCCAATAGGTTCAAGCCCGCGTCCATACCTGACCAACCATCGATTCCTGGCATAACCAAATCTGTCAGAACAAGGTCAGGTTTAGCTTTTTTGTATTCATTCCAGCCGCTTTCGCCATCTAAAGCCAAAAGCACAGCATAGCCCTCCTTTTCCAGCAAATATCGAAGACTGCAAGCTGCATCTTCGTAGTCTTCCACTACCAATATAGTTTTTCTTTTACTACTTCGATCCTCGGAAGCATGCTTTCGGCGTTCCTGAAGCAGACTGGTCATTATTCCTCTCCCGCAAATAATCGCTCGTGATGCACACGCTGAGTTTATCATAACATCGAACCCCATAGCATCGCTTTCCACAAACCGGAAGAATGAGCATTCGGGCGAGCGCGAGTTTTGCTGAACCCGATCATTTTGATAGACTGTAGCCGTCTGTCTGATTTGCGAAAAACGGATTGAGGAAAACGGATGGCTACTTCCGAGGGAAAAATCGAACAACCGGTCGGAGGGTTATCAAAGCTCGCCGAGCGAAACGCCGCGGCGCTTGAAGGCGGTGGGAGCGAACGTGTTGATCGCCAGCACGCTGCGGGAAAGATGACCGCGCGCGAGCGCGTAGAGTTTCTGCTCGACGACGGGACGTTCGAAGAGTTCGACCGCTTCAAAAAACATCGCTGTCTCGATTTCCGCATGCAGGACCAGCAGTATCCAGGCGATGGGGTCGTGGCCGGGCACGGACTCATAGACGGCCGCCGCGTATTCGTCTTCGCTCAGGACTTCACCGTTTTCGGCGGATCGCTTTCGGAAACCAACGCCGAAAAGATTTGCAAAGTCATGGACCTTGCCATGAAGGTGGGCGCTCCCGTCATCGGGCTTAACGATTCGGGCGGCGCGCGAATACAGGAGGGAGTTCAATCGCTCGGCGGATACGCAGACATATTCCTGCGCAATACGCTTGCATCGGGCGTAGTGCCGCAGATTTCCGCCATAATGGGTCCGTGCGCGGGCGGCGCGGTCTATTCGCCCGCTATCACAGACTTCAACATCATGGTCAAGAAGACCTCTTACATGTTCATAACCGGGCCTGACGTTATAAAGACCGTAACTCACGAAGAGGTGTCGAAAGAGGAGCTTGGCGGCGCGATGACTCACAACTCCGTTTCGGGCGTGGCGCATTTTGCCGCCGATACGGATGAAGATTGTTTGCGTCTCATACGCGAACTGCTCTCCTTCATCCCCTCGAACAACCTCGAAGACCCGCCTCGCCTCGCGGCAAACGACCCTGTAGATCGCATGGACGATCATCTGAATTCCATAGTGCCCGAATCGCCAAACATCCCTTACGACATACGCGACATAATCCACGCGGTGGTCGACGACCGATATCTCTTCGAGGTGCATGAGCATTACGCGAAGAACATAGTCGTGGGGTTTGCGCGACTCGGCGGGCGCTCGGTCGGCATAGTGGCGAATCAGCCCGCTCATCTTGCCGGAGTGCTCGATATTGACGCTTCGATCAAGGCGGCTAGGTTCGTGCGCTTCTGCGATTGCTTCAACATACCGCTCATCACCTTCGAAGACGTGCCCGGTTTTCTGCCCGGAGTCCAACAGGAGCACGGGGGCATCATCCGTCACGGGGCGAAGCTCCTTTACGCATTCGCCGAGGCGACCGTACCCAAGATAACCGTCATCACGCGAAAGGCTTATGGCGGCGCTTACTGCGTCATGGCCAGCAAGCACATACGCGCAGATATAAACTTCGCTTACCCTACGGCCGAGATAGCCGTCATGGGGGCCGAAGGCGCTGTGGGAATTCTCTATCGCAGAGAGATAGCTCAAGCGGATAATCCTCAAGCGGAGTCGCGGCAGCGCGCTGATGAGTTTCGAGAAAAATTCGCTTCGCCTTATGTGGCGGCCGAGCGCGGATTCATAGATGAAGTGATCGAGCCGCGCCTGACCCGGCTGAGACTTGTTCGGGCGCTCGAATTGCTGGAAACCAAACGCGACCAGAACCCTCCAAAAAAGCATGGGAATATACCGCTTTGATCCGCCGTCGCGTGCGAATCACAGACGACGGACGACTGACAACTAACCTTTGATCGCTGTATAATCGAGCGACCGTTTCGGAGTCGAAAAATATGAAAGAATGTCCAAGCTGCCAGCGTTCATACCCTGACACCAATCGCTTCTGTCCGGTTGACGGAGAGACACTCGTCCGGCCCGCTCAAAAGAAGGAAGACTTTTTTCATCAGAAGGAAGACTCTTTTCATCAGGTGGACGCGCATGAGGAGATGGAAAACCAGCGCAGCATCCCTGCTCCCGCCGAACCGCTTCCCATGCGACTGACCATAATAGATCAGGGCGACGAAGGGCATCGCTCGCGCATCATCGATGGACTCGTCCTCGACACGGGCCGGCAAGGGATGCGCATACAGACCGGCACGGTCGAGACCGGCCATCTGAATATAATCCGCGATCATACGATCGCATTCAAAAACAGGCTCGAAATCGAAGTCGATTTGCCGAGCGCGACGATCACCTGCACAGGGTTTGCGTCCTGGTTCAAACCCGTAGGCAATGGGGTCAACTGGACGGTCGGCGTCTACATAAGAGATATGTCGGCCGCAGACCGGCAAACTTACGACGAGTATTTGAAAGAGCTTTCGGGCGAAGAAGAAAGCGCAAGCGCCGCTGCCGAGCAACAAGCGGGTTGAGAGATAGGATGTCGACCTCGACATCCATGAGCGAGGGTGGTTATTATTAATGACACCGCGATGGAAGCCCGGCAATATCTGGCCTGCTGTCAGCCTCGCGCGGCCGACTTCGTCTGAGGGCCACGTTGTTGGAACCTAATCAGTTTTTCGGAGGTAAATTTAATTATGAGTGGTAATATGGGCGATCAACGCAACTGGCTCGAAAAGCTGGGCGACAAGATTCCGGGTTACAGCGGATACGTGGACCGCGAGCGCCGACGCGATATAGATAAATTGCATCGCGAGCATTTGGCCGACCGACTGCGAGGTCTCAAGGCCCCGCTCACCGATCTTTTGCGCGAACTAAGTTCGAGCGGGCGGCTGTTCGAGGTCGGGCCGGTGGACCTGGCGCTGAAGAAACTCGACAAGCTCGAAAACCGCGTCCGATTCGCCAGCTACGGTTATGCGGGATTTTTCGATGTCGTCAAAATCGAGCAACAGCAGCTCGACGCGATATACCAATTCGACCTGGCGCTCATAGAGCATGTCGACCGCCTCGAAGCGAAGCTCAACGAGTTGAAAGCCAAAGCCGATACGTCCGAGGGTCTCAGGACCGGAAGCTCGGAAGTGACCGCCGTGATGGACGAGATAGATCGCTCCTTCGAAGGGCGCTATCAGGCGATAAACAGTTTCGGTCAGCAGCAACCCCCCGGCCGGCCGTTGTTTACTTGATTGTGGAAGCGATGTCAGAAACTTGCAAATATTGCGGGTCCGGGTTGCTGGACGGACAAAGGTTCTGCCGTTTTTGCGGCAAGCCTACCGACCAGTTCCCGGAAGATAATGTGCCCACGCAACTGATGAACCGGGATACGGATCCAACCAATGCGTGGGGCGCGCCCGGCACCGCATCGCCTTTGCGCTCTGACACAAGCCCTGTATACAACCCTCAGCCGAGCTACTATCAGCCTCCTGCCTATCAGGCTCCTATGCCACCCTACGCGCAGCCGCGCCCTCGCTCGCCCTGGGGATGGATAATCGCATTCCTGGGCGTGGGCATGGTTGGCGTCATAATACTGGCGATGTTTTTGTTCGCCGCTTCGTCCCGTTCCAGAAGAGCATCCGGCCCTCCTCCCGAGATAGAGTTGCGGTCAGGAGAAAATACACTTGGCCGAGGGAGGTCCGAAGAGACGAAGACGTTTGTGTTGAGCGGCGACTCGAAGTTTTCAATCGAGAATCCGAACGGGGACATCAAAATCGAGGGATGGGACAGACCCGAGGCTGAGGTCAGAATAATCAAGCGCGGAGGCTCTCCGCGAGATCGCAGGGAAGCCGCTGTGCGGTATTCAGAGGAAGGAGGCAATATCACTCTGAGAACCGACCCTTCATTCGGCCCTCGCATGCAGATTGAATACGAAGTCAAACTGCCTCGCAATCTCCGTCAGGTGGAGATAATATCGGGAAACTCCGATGTTGAAATATCGGAAGTCAATGCCGCGATTTCAATCAATGCTCAGAGGGGATCGATAAGTCTGTCGGATATAAAAGGAGATATATCGGTAGACAGTCAGACCGGCTCGATAGAGGTATCCGACATAAGCGGCGACATAAAAGCCAGTTCGAGGAGCGGCTCGATAGAGATGTCCGATATAAACGGCTCGGTCAAGACGAATTCGATCAGCGGCAGGACGAGAGTGGAATTCGCCCGCCTGCCTGAAGGCAAAGGTCTGACATTCAACAGCATAAGCGGTTCGATAGAATTGGAATTTCAATCCCCCATAAACGCAGAGCTTGAAGCCAGAACCGTGTCGGGCAGAATCGATCTCGATGAAGAGTTCGGGCTGAACGTGGATAAACAACCGCCCGGCCAGCGCGCAAGCGGCCCGATAGGAAAGGGCGGCCCTCAGCTTTCGATCTCTACCACGTCTGGCAACATCAAAGTCACGAAGTAGCCGCAGAAGAAAGAAATCTTTAGAAGAAAGAAATCTTTAGAAGAAAGAAATCT
>JAKEHD010000706.1 GCA_022615215.1 Blastocatellia bacterium | reverse complement strand
TCCGAACGGCGATTCGGACCCCGATGTGCGAAGGGAAGTCGAGCGCGCGGGCTATACCTGCGCGGTCACGACTGCGCCGGGGTTCAACGACGGGCGAAGCGATCTGCTCGCGCTCAGGCGAATACATACGGAGTCTGACATGGCGCACTTCATTCAGAGCACAAGCGGGTTCGAGCATATCAAGTGCAGGATCAAGAATATTCTCGGAGGGCCGCAACGAAGCATTGGTTTTGCAACGATGATGATAGATCGATGAGCGCAGACACCAAGACAACCGGAAATAATACCCTGAGCAAGAAGGCGGCGCTGCTTGCGCTGGCGAAATCTCTCGGCTTCGTCCTCACCTTGCCTATGCCGCTTATACTGGTTCGCGCGCTCGACCAGTCGGATTTCGGACTCTACAAACAGGTCTTTCAGATACTGACGACCGCGCTCGCGCTCCTGGGGCTTCACGTGAGCCTCAGCGCCTATTACTTCATGCCGCGCAATCCCGACAAGAAGCCTCAGATAGTGATGAACGTGTTGATCTTCTACGCGGCGGTCGGGGGGCTTGCGGCCCTTCTGTTTGCGATATATCCGGGCTGGATACGCATGGTGTTCAAGACCGATGATCTCGTGCCCTACGTTCCTCTGCTCGGCCTTGCGATATTGCTGTGGTTGCTTTCATCGCTGCTCGAAGTGGTCACGATAGCCGATGGAGACGTGCGCTCGGCGTCGGCCTTCACCGTGATAGTTCAATTCACGAAGAGCGCGCTGATAGTGGGCGCTGCGGTCGTCTTCGGCACGATAGAGGCGGTGGTCATTGCGGGCGTCGTGCAGGGGGCCATGCAGTGCCTCATCCTCTTCATATACCTGCGCAAACGGTTCGGGCGCTTCTGGCGGGCGTTCGACCGCTCGCTCTTCAAAGAGCAACTCGCAAACGCCTTGCCGTTCGGGATAGGCGCTCTCGCTTATGCCACGCAGGCCGACCTGCACAACTATTTCGTGTCTCACTATTTCGAGCCTGCTGTGTTTGCGATCTATGCCATAGGGCGTTTTCAATTCCCTCTGCTAGGCATGCTTCAAGAGTCTGTCGTGAGCATACTTCTGCCCGAAGTCGCCAGGCGACAGGCCGCAAACGATTACGAAGGAATAATCAACGTATGGGCAAGCGCCATACGCAAGCTCGCATTCTTCTTCGTGCCCGCTTACACGCTCATGTTCGTTATGCGGCACGAATTCATAACGACGCTCTTTACGAAAAACTATGCGGCGTCCGCACCTATATTCGCAGTCAACCTTTTGCTTCTGCCCGCTTACCTGAGCGTCTACACGGTCGTGTTGCGTTCGTTCGACGAGTTGAAATATTTTCGACTGAAGCTCTCGATAGCGATGATACCCGTGACCTGCGCAGCGCTCTACATAGGGATAAATGTAGCGGGGCTTATGGGAGCGATAACGGCTGCGGTCGGGCTTCAGGTTCTCGATGACGCGATCATCATTTCAAGGGTCGGGCGCAGGCTTGGAATGTCTTTCAGAGATATAGGTCGCCTCGCGCCCATACTGAGGACCGTAGCGGCTGCGACTGTTGCCGGACTATCGGCTTACGCCGTCAGGCTGTCGCTCGGAGAAGCGCACGCGCTCGTCACGCTCGCCATCGGCTCTGCGGTCTTCGGCCTGGTCTTTCTGATAGCGGCTTATGCTGCGGGCGCTGTTACCGATGAAGAGAAGGCGGAGCTTGTGAGGTTTTATCGCGCGGGGTCTAGAAGGCTCGGCCTTTCAAAGAAGGAAGACCTCTTTTCCTCAAAGAAGGAAGACTCCTTTTCCTCGAAGGGCGAAGACCTCTTTTCCTCATCGGCGACCGAAGTTCGATGAAACGATTGATGATGAAGACTGACAGAGAAAAACGAGGCGTATTGATGGCCGGTCGCGCGGTCCCGCACGCAGGGCCGGCGACGGGCGACGGTAAGAAAGAAATCTCTATGCTCTCCGCGAGCGAGCCGCGCATCGGAGCAGACCGACTGGCGTTCGCGGGTTTGTTTCTCTTCACGCTGCTTCTATACGCGCGCCCCAACGAAATGCTGCCGGGGCTTCTGGGCGACTTCCCGCTTGTGAAGATAGTCGCCATCTTGACGCTTGCGACCTACGGGGCATCGCGCCTCTTTTCGTCCGAGCGGCTCGTCGTGTGGCCGTTCGAGATGAAGATGCTGGCCCTGATCGTGCTGCTCGGTCTTGCGCTCGTTCCCTTAGCCGCTTCGCCGCAAGACAGCATCGACACGCTCACGGAATCGTTTTTCAAAGTGGTGACCGTTTTTGTGCTGATGGTCAACCTGATCGATGACCGCGCGCGGCTCCGCCTGATGATAAAGCTCGTGGCCGCTTGCGGCGCGTTCCTGAGCTTATGCACATTGACGCTCTTCCTGACGGGCGACCTCGATATAACACACGTCGCATCGGGCGAGGAAACGATAATGGGTGAGACCATCTTCGCCAATACCAATGAGCTGGCGATGGCTCTCGACCTGATTCTGCCGCTCGCCGTCGTGCTTGCGCTCACAAGCAAGGGCCGTGCGCGATTGATCTATTTTGCAGCGGCGGGCTTGATAGGGGGCGGAGTGGTCCTTACGTTTTCGCGCGGCGGATTTCTCGGCCTGATAGCCATGGGCGGAGTCCTTATGTGGAAGGCGGGCAGGGGCAAACGCGGGACGATGCTCGCGGCTTCTGTGCTGCTGCTTGGGGTTTTCCTGGCCGCGATGCCCAGCGGGTACGCAGACAGGCTCTTTACGATATTTCGCACGCACGAAGACCCGACCAATTCGGCTCAAGAGCGCCAGGCATTGCTTGTGCGCGCCATCGAAGTGGCCGCTCATCATCCTCTGATAGGCGTCGGCATAGGCAACTTCCCGATCTACTCGCTTCAAGGGAAGGTGGCCCATAACTCTTACATTGAAATCTCGGCCGAGCTTGGAGTGGCGGGGCTGTTGGCCTATCTTGCGTTCATCTTTGCGCCGCTGCGCTCGCTCAGGCTGATAGAACGCAAAACCTACGGCGCGGTAAGAAAGGAATCTTTATTAAGGAAGAAATCTTTATGCGGAAGCCCGGAAGCGGGGCGCGAGGATGAATGCATTTTATCGCGAGAATTTTACTATCTGAGCGTCGGCCTGCAAGCGATGATCGTCGCATACATGGTATGCAGCTTTTTCGCTTCGAGCCAGTACCACTGGTATCTATACTATACTGTCGCCTACGCCGTATCGCTCAAACGGATTTACGCCGCCGCCGCCTGCGCCGCGCCGCTTGCCAAGAAAGAAATCTTTATGTCGAGCCAATCCGGTGAACCATCAACGAGGCTTTCGCATTCGTCTCCGAAGAAAGGAGTGCTATGGGAACCGGCCCGGACAAAGAAAGGAACCGCTTGATAAAAGCGATTGGAAGAAAACTGTAGAGAGCCATAACACGAGGTTTTATCATGTCCCAGAGTCTGACACATTATTCGGAAGAGCGCGTGCAACCGGGCAAGCCCGACCCCGGCGAAATCTACCGGGATAGAAGATTATCCGAGGGCTATCCGGAGATGGACCGGCTCGCGCTTGAGAATTTTTCGGCCGTACTCGAAGCGCATCCTTCCGGTGGCGGCCGTGTAGAGAACCTGCTCCGGTATCTCAACCGGCTCGTGGACCTCGGCGGAGAGAGAAACATCCTCGTGCTCGGCTGCGGTCCCAAGCCTGAAACCGTAAGGATTTTGATCGAAAAGAATCATAAAGTAGTCGGCGTGGAGCCGGTCCCTTCCTTCGTCCGCTCTGCGCGCGAGTATCTCGCCTCAGACCTGGCGGTCGTGGAAGGCGCTGCCGAAAGCATCCCCTTTCCCGACCTATCACAGCACATGGTCTTCTGCGACAGCGTCCTCGAACACGTCGTCTCTCCGACCAAAAGCCTCGACGAGATGTACAGAGTGCTCGCGCCGGGAGGGATAGCTTTCATCACCACGACCAACAGGTACAAAATCTCGCTGACGGGCGATAACGGAGAGTATCACTATCGCTTCTTCAACTGGCTGCCGAAACTGGTCAAAGAATGCCTCGTCTTCAAACACCTTCATTATGATCCTCAGCTTGCGAACTACTCACAGCTACCGGCTGTACACTGGTTCACTTACGCCGAGCTTTGCGCGCTGGGGCGGCAGGCGGGATTTGCGAGGTTTTATTCGACTCTGGACCTGCTCGACAGGGGCGATCCTTCGGTCCAGAAGAGTTGGTTGAAAAAACTTCTGTTGAACAGATTGAAGTTCAACCCGTGGCTTCGCGCTCTCGCGCTGACTCAACTGGGCGGCACGATCATCATGCTCAAGGACTGAGGGAAAGCAGGGGAGCCGCAAGGGAGAAAACATGCAGGGGAGCAGGGGTGCAGGGGGATTAGGGAAGGATGAGGGCGGAAGGATGAAGGATGAAAACCAGAGCGAAGAGATCGATTCATCCTTCATCCCTCATCCCTCATCCCTCATCCTTTCCGGGTGGGTGAGCTTGATGAAGGAATTTTAAGGGAAGCTGGAAATAAAAAGTTATGTGTGGGATTGCAGGAATGATAGAACCCGAAACCGCTATGAGGCCCTCGGAGCGCCGCGAAGTCCTCTCTGCGATGTGCGGAGTGATCGAACATCGCGGGCCTGATTCGGAAGGCTTCTACTTGGAAGGCGGGGCGGCGCTCGGCATGCGAAGGCTTTCGATAATAGACCTTGTGACCGGGAGCCAGCCTATCTCGAACGAAGACGGCTCGGTGTGGATAGTCTTCAACGGCGAGATATACAACTACCGGGAGATTCGCGGGCGTCTCATCGAGCGGGGTCACACTTTTCAAACCAACTCCGACACAGAGGTCATAGTCCACCTTTACGAGGACGAAGGCGAAGCCTGTGTCGAGCAGTTGCGCGGGATGTTCGCCTTCGCTATATGGGACGCGCGGGAGCGCAAGCTCTTCATGGCGCGCGACCGCGTGGGCGTCAAGCCGCTTCATTATTGCCTGACGGGCGATACTCTGATTTTCGCTTCGGAGATAAAATCGCTGCTTCAACACCCCTTTGCCGGCCGCGAGGTCAACCTCGAAGCCATTTCGGATTTTCTCTCTTACGGGTACGTGCCCGACCCGGCGACGGCCTTTCGCGGCATCTTCAAACTTCCGCCCGGCCACACGCTCACGTTCAAGGACTCGCGCCTCACGATACGCCCCTACTGGGATTTCCATTATCCCGAAACGCGCGCGGGCTCGCCCGTCCGCGAAGAGAGTTACTATATAGAGCGGCTGCGCGAACTGCTCGCCGAATCGGTCGGCCTGCGACTCATAAGTGATGTGCCGCTCGGCGCGTTCCTGTCGGGCGGGATAGATTCGAGCACGGTCGTTGCGATGATGGCCCGCCACATGGACAGGCCCGTGAAGACCTTCTCCATAGGTTTCAGCGAGTCGAGCTTCGACGAGCTTCATTACGCGCGAATCGCGGCCCGCTACTTCAACACGGACCATCACGAGTTCGTAGTCACTCCCGATGTCTGCAAGATAGTCGAAGAGATAGTCTGGCATCACGACGAGCCGTTCGCCGATGTGTCCTCTATACCGACTTACATAGTGTCGAAGCTTGCGCGCGAGCACGTCAAAGTGGTCCTGTCGGGCGACGGCGGCGACGAGCTTTTCGCCGGTTACGACCGCTATATAATCGACCGCAAAAGAGAGAGATTCGAACGCATTCCCGCTTTCATCCGCCGCAATTTGATGCTCAAGGCAAGCCGCATCCTTCCCCGCGCCGCCTATGGAAAGAACTTCCTGCGCAACGTGGCGCTCTACGGCGGGGCGCGCTACATCGACAGCATCTCGTATTTCGACGAGCACGCAAAAAGAGACCTGTTGTCGGACGACGTTCTACGCTCGCTTGGGGGGCACGATTCGTCAGAGAGCTTCAAGGAGATATTCGCCGCGCCCGCTTCCAAACAGAGAATAGATCATCTGCTCTATCTCGACAGCAAGACATATCTGCCGGGCGACATAATGACCAAAGTTGATCGAATGAGCATGGCGCATTCGCTCGAGGCGCGCGAGCCGCTGCTCGATCATAAGCTGATCGAATTCGCGCAGACCATCCCCGCGTCGCTCAAACTACACGGGTTGGCGAGCAAGTACATATTCAAACAGGCGGTAAAGGGATTGATTCCCGATGAGATCATAAGCCGTCCCAAGCAAGGCTTCGGCGTGCCCATAAACCGATGGTTCAACAACGAACTGCGCGAGTTGCTCTACGACACATTGACCGACGCGAGGACCAGACAGCGCGGCCTCTTCAATCAGCGGGCGGTTCGCGCGATTCTCGACGAGCACCGTCGCGGGCGGCGCGACAATGCGCGCCACCTCTGGGAATTGCTCGTCTTGGAACTCTGGCATCGCACCTTCATCGACCGCCAGCCTGAACTGAGTTTCGCGGGCGTCAAACGAATCGGCCTCGACCGCCTCGCGGTTGGCACCGTAAGAGGGAGCGAGATATAGCAGGGGAGCAGGGGAGCAGGGGAGCAGAGGAGCAGAGGAGCAGAGGTGAAAGATATTAGAAGAGTACAGGAACAAAGGAACGGAGCAGAGGGATTCGTGCATGATGAAGGCTTCGGTGAGAAGGATGAAAAAGAAGCGAGTAGCTTTCATCCTTCATCCTTCATCCTTCATCCTTCCAAAGGCCCTTGCACAGAGAGACCTCGCGTGCTTCATCTTATCAACAGCTTCGAGATCGGGGGCACCGAGCGTCAGGCGGTCGAGCTTTTAAAGCGGCTCGATACCGAGCGTTATGATGTGCGGCTCGCTGCACTGAGTCTTCGGGGACCGCTCTATCGGGAGATAGCCGACCGCTTCCCCCAAGTGCCCGTGTTTCCACTCAACAGCTTTTATAACCTGAACGCTCTCAGACAACTCCGAAGGCTGCGCGAATTGATGATAGGCGAGCGCATAGACATACTGCACGCGCACGATTTTTATGCGGGGTTCATAGGCGCAACGGCCGCGCGCCTCGCAGGCGTGCGAGTCGTGGCCTGTCAGCGCCATCTGAAACTCTCGGATCGCGCGGTTCACGTCTGGGGCACGCGCATCATTCACGCAAGCGCGCACCGCATACTCGTGAACTCGGAAGCCATACGCGATTACATACTCGCACAGAGAAGCGCCCTCGCCCCCAAGATAGTCGTCATCAAAAACGGAGTGCGCGTGGGTCAGCACCCCTTCAATAGCCCGACCGTAGAAACCCTCCCTTACGGTCGGGCTACTGAAGAAGACCGCTTCGCCTTGCGCGAGAGGCTCTGCCGCGAGCTCGGTTTCAACCCGGACGCGAAGATCATCGGAATGGTGGCGAGGCTACAGCCGGTCAAAGGCCATCGCTTCTTCATAGAAGCCGCCGCGCAACTCATCGAGACGGAACCGAAAGCGCGGTTCGTGCTCGTAGGCGACGGCCCGCTCCGCAGCGAAATAGAAGCGCAGGCGGCCGAACTCGGCTTGAATGGCCGTCTTGCGATGCTCGGCGACCGCGACGACGCCTCGCGCCTCGTGGCCGCGTTCGATCTGTTCGCGCTCTCGTCCCTGCACGAAGGATTGCCTAACGCAGTGATGGAAGCTATGGCCGCGGGCGTGCCTGTCATAGCGACCGCCGTTGGCGGCACAAGGGAATTGATCGCCGACGGCGAAACGGGCTATCTCGTCCCGCCCGCCGATTCTAACGCCCTCAGAGAACGCATGCGCTTCGCCCTCGCCAACGAAGAAAATCGGCGAAGCGTTGCCGACAACGGCCGCCGATTCATCATTGAGAGATTCGGCATGCAGCGCATGGTAGAGTCGGTCGAGAGGCTTTACGACGAGTTGATGGAGTCAGTAGCCCGACCGTGAGGGAGGGAAAGGAGTCAGTAGCCCGACCGTGAGGGAGGGGAAATAGAATGAAACAGGTGCTTCGAAAAGGCTTGAAAGAGATCGTCGTGGATGAGGTGCCGGACCCTGTAGTGACGCCGCATCACGTTCTGGTTCGTCCGTTTTACTCTCTCATAAGCAGCGGCACGGAATCGGCAAGCATTCATCAGGAGGGAGTATTAAAAGAGGTCGCCGATAATCCTTCTCACCTGCGCAAAATTTTCGACGTGGCGAAGGCGGCAGGCCCTGTGCGAACCGCCGCCGAGGTCAAAGCCAAATTCAGCGAGTACGCCGTGCTCGGATATGCGGGCGCGGGCGTCGTTGTGGATAAACATCCGTCGGTTACTGATCTTGAGATCGGCGAGCGCGTGGCCTACGGCGGAGAAGGCACAGGGCACGCGGAGACCATCCTTGCGGGGCGTAACCTCGTGGTGAAAGTGCCCGATGAGGTTTCGTTCGTGTACGCATGTTTCACCACTCTCGGCAGCATAGCGATGAACGCCGTTCGCACCGCTTCAATCGGGATGGGCGACGTTGTTGCTGTGATAGGACTCGGACTCGTGGGCCAATTGATAGCCCGGCTCGTAAAGCTTCAGGGCGGCGTCTCTGTAGCCATAGACCTCAAAGCCGACCGCGTGGAGCTTGCGCGAAAACTCGGCGCAGACCATGCCCTGCTCGGCGGTTCGCAAATCAATGAAGAAGTGAAAGCGGCAACATTCGGGCGCGGGGTCGATTGCGTGATAGTCGCAGCCGCCGCGAAGTCGTCTGCTCCCTGTCGCCAAGCTTTACAGATTTGCCGCGACCGGGGCCGCATCGTGATAGTCGGCGCTGTGGAGATAGATTTCCCGTGGGATGAAATGTACATGAAAGAGATTCAGCTTTTCATGTCGCGCGCCTACGGGCCGGGCAGCTACGATGCCGATTACGAAAAACGGGGACGCGATTATCCCATCTCTTACGTGCGCTGGACCGAGAACCGCAATATGGAAGAGTTCCTGCGGCTCGTCCGGCTAGGCCGCATCGATCTGCAATCGCTCATCACTCATCAATTCCCGCTCGAAGAAGCGGCCTCGGCCTATCAAACCGTGATGGACCCGTCTTCGAATAGTCTCGCTGTGCTCTTGCGTTACCCGGCGGCGCAGTCTGCCGTAAGGGAGGGCTTGCTTCAAGCGGTCGCCGATTTCAAACCGCGCCGCAAGGTCGAAACAAAAGAAGACTTTGTTCCTCAAGTCGCCCCTTCACAAAAGAGAGATGAACTGCGCGTCGCGCTCGTAGGAGCGGGCAACCTTGCGCGATGGGCGCACCTGCCGAACCTGAAGAAGATAGCCGGCGCGCGACTCGAAGCCGTCTATTCGGCGAGCGGCCCGCGAGGAAAAAGTTATGCCCGGCGCTTCGGCGCGGCTTATTGCTCTTCGGATTATGAAGAGATTTTAAATGACCCTGATATAGACGTGGTGATGATCCTGAGCCGCAATCAATATCATGCTGAACAGGCGCTCGCGGCCCTCGAAGCGGGCAAGCATGTCTTTCTCGAAAAGCCTATGGCGCTCACCGAAGAAGAGTGCCGGAGCCTTGTCCGCGCGGTCGCTGAAACCGGTCTTCGATTGACCGTAGGGTTCAATCGCCGCTTCGCTCCTTTCTACGCCGAACAGAAGAAACAACTCGCGCGGCGAGCGGGACCGGCTGTGATTGATTGCCGGGTGAACTCGCCGGGCATCAGCGGGTCTTATTGGATGGCAGACCCCGCAGCGGGCGGAGCGATACTCGGCGAGGCATGCCATTTCGTGGACCTTATGTACTGGCTCCTGGAGTCTGAGCCGGTCGCGGTCTCGGCCTTCTCGCTTCCGACGGGCAAAGGCGATCCGATAGGCGAAAATAATTTAGTCGCAAGCTTTCGTTTCGAGGACGGCTCGATAGGCAACCTGACATACTGCACCGTTGGGAGCAAGACCTCTGCGGGCGAGCGCGTGGAGGCTTTCGCTCCGGGAATAGGCGTGGTGGTCGAGAATTTCAAGCGCCTGGAAATTCAAACCGTCTCGCGCCAGAAGCGTTCGCAACTCTGGCCCGATAAAGGCTACCTGGCGCAACTGGAGTCTTTCCTGACAGGGATTCGCTCATGCGACATGGGAGCGGCACGCGATTACGCGACCACGCTCCCCGAAGTCACAGCGCGAGATGGCGCACGCGCTACGATTGCGTGTTTGCGAATGATGGAATCGGCCCGCGCGCTCGGCTCACGGGAAATCGATCTGGCGCATGCGCTTGGCTGAAGTTATGAAGATTCTGCAAATGGGACCATACCCGCCCCCTCACGGCGGGGTGCAGACCAACATAGTGGCTATCCGTCGCTTTCTCCTCGAACGCCGGATACCATGCTCGGTCATCAACCTGACGCGCCATAGGAGGGCCGATGCCGAAGAGGTCTATTATCCTAAAAACGCGCTTGAGGTTTTGCGACTGCTCGTGCGACTGCCGGTCGACATCATTCACCTGCACATAGGCGGCGACATCTCTCTGCGGCTGCTCGCGCTAGGCCTGATTTGTTGTCTGCTGCCTCGCCGTAAGACCGTGCTCACGTTTCATTCGGGCGGCTATCCCTTGTCAGAAGCGGGAAAGCGTGCGCGCCCCGCAACTCTCAGAGGTTTCATCTTTCGGCGATTCGATAGAATAATAGGAGTGAATCTGGAGCTTGAAGAACTGTTTAAAAAGTTCGGCGTCCCATCGCGCCGCGTTCGTTTGATTCACCCTCACGCTCTGACTTCCGAACCGCCCTGTGCGCCGTTGCCGCCTCGATTGGAAAAATTTTTCGAGTCGCACAGCCCTGTTCTGACTACTGTTGGTTTATTAGAGCCTGAGTACGACCTGCCGCTTCAGATAGAGGCGCTCGCTCTCGTCCGCGAACGGTTCCCGAATGCAGGTCTGCTCATCGCCGGTTCGGGCAGCCTCGAAGAAGAACTGCGAGAGCTTATCGACAGCAAGCCGCACGGTGAGCACATACTGCTGTGCGGCGACCTTGAGCATACGGCTACGCTTCGCGCGATTGCGGAAAGCGATCTGTTTCTGCGCACGACGCTTTACGACGGCGATTCGATCTCCGTGCGCGAGGCGCTACATCTTGGGGTCACTGTGATAGCGACCGACAACCGGATGCGGCCCGATGGAGTATGCCTCATTCCTCCGTCAGACCTCGGAGCGCTATGTGAGGCCATCGAGCAAAACCTCTTTCAAAGCAAGCCCCGGCAAACTGATGGCGAGGCTGACGAAAAAAATCTTCAAGAGGTGCTGAAACTCTATCGCGAATTGATGGAAGGAACCGAGGCGTAGAGAAGAGATATTATGCAAATCAGATTCATAGACGAAGTCGACACAAAGGAAACGGCCGAGGCGAGCAACTCGTCTGCGCGCCTGAATGCCCGGACCTGGTTCAAAGATAAAATAAACAGCCGCGCATTCTACTTCACGATTTTAGCGAGCGCAGTAGTTTTATATCTGGCGCTCGGCGTGGGTCGCTCTTTGACCGACAGTCCCGGTTGCGATGAGGGATGGTTTGCAAGCCCCGCCTTCAATCTGGCCACCAGAGGCCATTTCGGGACGACCGTATTGGAAGAATCCAACATGCGGATGACCACAGGGCTTCATCAATACACCTACTGGGTAATGCCTCTGAATCTGCTCGCGCAGGCCGCCTGGTACGAAGCGTTCGGCTTCAGTCTGATCTCTATGCGAACGGTCTCTATCTTGTGGGGGCTTGTGGCGCTGGCCGCATTGTTTGTCATGTTGAAAACCCTTTCGGGCGATAAGAAGGTCGCGTTGCTTGCTTTCTTAATTGTAGCCGTTGACTTCGCTTTCATAAGGAGCGCCTCATCGGGTCGGATGGACATGATGAGCGCGGCCCTGAATTTCGCCGCCTTCGCCGCGTACCTCAGACTCAGAGAGCGCAACTTCACGATGGCGCTGCTGGTCGGCCAGAGCTTCGTCGTTGCAAGCGGCCTCACTCATCCCAACGGACTGTTGGGATTTGCGGGGCTGCTCTTTTTGATACTCTACTTCGACCGCAGAAATTTAAAGTTGCGACATCTGTTCATCACCGCTGTCCCCTTTATCGTAGGCGGCGCGGCTTATGGCCTTTATGTCATAAACGACCCGCGCCTCTTTTTAACTCAACTGAGCGGCAACAGTTCAGGAAGGCTATGGGGACTGGCTTCTCCCTGGAGCGCGCTCAAATTCGAAATCGCAGAGAGGTATATCGGTTCGGGCGCATCGGGGGCGAACCTTTTGAAGCTCTCACTATTGCTTGCTTATGTCGCGGGAATAGCGGGCGCTCTCTCGACGCGCGAGATTCGCCGTCACAGAGGCTATCGCGCGTTGCTCATCCTCGCGGCGATATACTTCGCTTATTTCACCTTCTTCGAAGGCACGAAGCTTTATCTGTATTTGATTCACATCGCTCCGTTGTACGCCGCGATTCTTGCCGCGTGGGTCCGATGGGTGTGGGCGAACGCGAGAGCGATGAGATGGATAACAGCGCCCGCCGTTTGCGGACTCATATTGATTCACCTCGCGGGGAGCGCTTATGTCATGCGCAGGGACAGCTATCATAAAAGCTATTTGCCTGCGGTCGCTTTTCTGAATCAGCGCTCCGACCCGCAGACCACTATAACCGGGACCGCCGAGTTGAGCTTCGGTCTGACCCGGTATGACTCTCTGTCGGATGACAAGTACCTCGGTTATTACAGCGGCAGAAGGCCCGACCTGATAGTCGTCGATTCCCGGTATGAAGAAGAACACGAAGCGGTGCGGGTCAGGCAGCCTGAGATTTACCGGCACATCAACGAGCGGCTTGCGCGCGAATACCGTCAGGTGTACGACCATGCGCCCTACAGGATTTATGCTCGCCGTTGAGTACTAGCCCCATAGCTCCTTCGACGATGCGGGTGGCGCATTCGATCACAAACCGTTATATTATTTGGCATCCATCACTGAAGGAGAATCTCTATGAAAGCTTTGACTCGGATATTCATATCATGCACACTGGCTTCGCTTTTGTTGTGCCCGATTGCCACCTCAGCTCAATGGAACAAGAAACCTTATACAGAATGGTCGGAGAAGGATGCGCAAAAGTTGCTCAACAACTCGCCCTGGGCGCGGGCGGAAGTCTTCACTGATGCGAGCTCGATGTTCAGGTCTCGTCAGGCCGAAGGCCCGCTCACAGGGACCGTAGGCACACCTCAAACCGCACTCCATGTCAACTTCCGCATACGGTTTCTCTCGGCAAAACCGATTCGCATGGCGGTCAAGCGTATGACGGAGTTGAAGCAAAAAAACGACATGACCCCGGAGCTTGCCGCGAACCTTGAGGCCTTCGTCAACGGCGAGTTCAAAGATCTGATCGTCGTCGTAGTCAACATCGATAGCGATCAACAGGGACCCAACGTCTCGGAGGCGATAGGGTTGCTGCAAACCACAGGCACGGCTGCGATCAAGAACAACACCTTCCTACAGGTGGGCAAAGAGCGGGTCTTCCTCCAGGAGTACCAGACGCCGCGCAGCGACGGTCTCGGCGCGCGTTTCATATTCCCGCGCCTCGTGGACGGCAAACCCTTTATCACGCCTGAGGGCAAGGATGTACGCTTCGTTGCGGAACTCTCCCCTACATACAAGCTTGACGAGCGATACAAGATAAAGGACATGATGTACGGGGGCAAGCTCGAATATTGAAACCGGCACGCGGCCGGTAACTGACTGAACCGTTCACACTCGATCGGCGGCAGCGAATCTATTTGATGGAAGCGGCCGCTGCAAAGGAACAGATTGTTTTATTTGCGCAGGCAATTCGCGCTGGCCAGGGAAGTTTCCGGCCGCGTTGAAGATGCCTTATGTTCGTCGCAGGGTCGTTCGCATTTTCAGCCGCGTTATTTTCAGGCCGTGCCGGTCAGCCTGCGTGCAACAAATGCTCTGCAATATTACCGATCGTCAATCCGTTCTTCGGCCCGAAGATTGCCGGAGGTGAAGCCATGAATATCTTAAAGCGCACTTTTACGGCCGCTGCATTCTTCTTATTTTTATTTCCTCTCCTCGTGCCGGCCCAGTGGAGCGGGAAGCCCTACACCGAATGGTCGGAAAAAGAGGCGCTCAAACTGCTTCACGATTCGCCGTGGGGGCGGACGGAGATTTTCAGCAACCTGCCCGACAGAGATGCCTCTCCCAATCGGGA